>NZ_JBHZOP010000065.1:0-7970 GCF_042787595.1 Stenotrophomonas sp. YIM B13575
CGGCCGCTTGCCGGCACACGCGCGAGGTCAAGAGCGTTGCCGGCCAGCGGCCGGCACTACCGGGGCGTCAAGCCTGGGTGACGGCGGCCGCTTCCTCGGTCACGGCTGGCGCGTCCGTAGGCAGCTCCGGTTCCGCGGCCGTTTCCGGCAGCACACCGTGGTCGGGGAACAGGCGCGGCAGTTCGGCGACGAAGCGGACCATGCAGGCTTCGGCGAATTCACGCGATGCGGCTTTCGCCTTGGCGTAGTTGTCGGCCTGCCATTCCTGCAGCGGGGCAACCCGCGCTTCGTCCTGGCAGTGCACGCCCTGGCCGCCACTGGCGCTGCGGAACAGCTTGCGCACCAGCGGGAAGCCGATGGTTACATCGTGGCGCAGCTCGTAGGGTGTCTCTGCGTCGCTGAGCTTCTGGTACACCAGCGACCACTGACCGGCGCTGGCCTCCACGGTACGCTCGTCGCTGGGAATGGCGCCGGGATGCGCTGCGAAATAGAGCGCCAGCTGCTCACGGATCATGCCCGGCAACGCGCCGTAGGCCGGGCTGGG
Source organism: Stenotrophomonas sp. YIM B13575 (assembly GCF_042787595.1). Taxonomy (NCBI): domain Bacteria; kingdom Pseudomonadati; phylum Pseudomonadota; class Gammaproteobacteria; order Lysobacterales; family Lysobacteraceae; genus Stenotrophomonas; species Stenotrophomonas sp. YIM B13575. Next base: position 545 of record NZ_JBHZOP010000065.1, read on the forward strand.
CACGGATTGAATGTCGTCGCCACGCACGTTGTTCTTGCTGAAGCTGTTGCTGGTGCCGATGTCACCCACGCCAGTGACGAACGCCAGAGCGGACAGCCCGACCTTGGCCGCGGTGACGGCAGCAGTGTCGGCGCGCATTACCAGGCGCAGGACAGGGTCGCCCACGCGATTGCCGTTGGGCCCAAGCCCCAGGCCGGAGGTGACCTTCACCCGTTGCAGGCTGCTGAGATCGGTGGCGGGCGCCGGAGCCGCTGCAACATTCCCGGCGGCGGGGGCGGCCACGGTTGCCGCTGCTTCATCAACGGATACAGCAGCCGTGGACGCAGCGTCCGATGCCTCTGGCGCCGGTGCGGCATTCGCCGCCGGATCGGGCGTTGGCTCGGTCGCGGCTACGGCGGCGGCGACAGGTGTGGGTGCGGGCGCTTCGTCGATGGCGTGGGCCGACGGAGCCAGCAGCAGGCAGGCCGCGATCGCGGCGGTGAGGCAGGTTGGGCGTAATGCCACGGTGGTACTCCTTGGGGAAAAATGATGGAGGCGCGCGCTGCGACTCACTGCGCCACGAATTCCTTGATCGGGAACGCCTTGCAGTGGCTCACCGCAGTGGCGATGTCGAGCGGAGCATCGGCGGCGGCATTGCGGCGCTGGTTCACTGACGCCGCTTCCTCCCACAGGCTGGGCAACACCTGCGGTGCATCCAGCACGCGTTGGCGAACGGCATCGTGCAGGACGCTGCTGTAGTCCGTGGCCGGTACCACCACGCACAGGCGCGTGCCGGGATTGCCGCTGGCCTGCTGCAGCATCTGCTGCAGTGCCTCGCTGCTGCTCGCATCGTCGCTCAGCTGCCGCGGTGCGCTGCCTTGGTTGGCATCCTGGATCTGTAGCTGGCCGGGGTTGAACAGCAGCACCTGCATGTCCTGGCGCGGCTCGATGCGGACCGGCGCGCGGGTGCCCTCACAGATGGTCGGGGTCGCCCGTGCCTGCTGCGGGGTCATGCTGCCGTCGGCATGCACCTGGCGGATATGCAGCCGACAGATCTTGTCGGCCACTTCAAATTCCACCTCGTAATCCTGGCCGGGTCTGGCCACGAACTGGCCCGACAGCTTGCCGTCGCAGTACAGGCGACTGCTTGCGTCGAAGCGTGCCTCGAAGATCAGCGGCTTGCCACCGGGTACTTCGTATTCCTGGTAGCTGAGCATGGAGAACCGCTCGTTCTCCTTGCTGCGCAGGGTTTCCGTGACGGGGATGCCGAGCACGCCCTTGTCGCCGGCGTTGTTGTACTTGACGTCGATCCTGTCGCGGTAGTCTTCGCGGCAGGCGGCATCGGTGTACAGGGTGGTGGTCCGCCCCAGGGCGGCGTAGACGCGCACGCGTGCCGGTGGCACGACGCCGTCAGCGAAGGCGCTGACATCTTCAGCGGCCAACGGGCGCGGGTACATCGCGGGGATTCTCTTGACCAGCTTCTCGATGCATTTCATCGTGATCATCTGCGCGGCCGCCTTGAGCCGCGCGTAATCATTGGCTTGCCATGCGTCCAGAGTCGCCCGGTTGTCGCTGTCATTGCAGCTGATGATTTCCGCCAGCGTGCCATCGGCACGGCGCTGCTGGATGGTGCTGGAGTGATTGAGGCGGTAGAGGGGATCCTTCCGCGTATTGCCCTGGTGCACCAGGGCCCATCTGTCCGCACTGAAGCGCAGGGTGCTGGCTTGGTTGGGCACAGCATCGGGAACGTGCCTGAAGTAGCCGTCCACCAGTGCCTTGGCCACCGACGGCATGAGGGTGATGGCAGGGCTGGCCTGGCTCTCGACGATGCTGCCGGGCAGGGTGTTGCGCCGGAAGTAGTCCGGCTCATTGCCGCTGAAGAGCAGTGCCAGTCCCTTCGGGGTGAGCGCCTCGCTGTCATCGGGGGTAACGATGCGCAGTGCTACATCCGGTGCGTGGACACGCTGCGATCCGGTATCCGGACCGCTCTGGATCTGGACCCGCTCGGTCCACGGTGCAACACCGTCCGTGACGGCGGCAGCGGCAGGGGTGGCCTGCGGCGATGGCGGCAGCCCGTCAGCGGCAGCCGTCAGTGGGACCAGCAGGGCGGTCGCCAGCAGGGATGATTGAATGCGGAAGGTACGCTGGGCCATCGTCAAGCTCCTTGAAAAGCAAAACAGCCACGCCGACCCTTCCGGGGCCGGCGTCTGGAAGACAGGGTGAGGCGGTGCAATGCGGTGGACGGTCAGCCGCGGGCCAGCGCCAGCAATCGTTCCGTAATGCGCTCCAACGGCACCTGTTCCTCGGCCGCGCCGAGCTTGAACGCGGCACCGGGCATGCCCCAGACCACGCTGGTGGCCTCGTCCTGCACCAGCGTCGGCGCACCGGCCTGGCGCATTTCCAGCAGGCCGCGTGCGCCGTCATCGCCCATGCCGGTGAGGATGGCGCCGATGGCATTGCCGCCGGCGGCCTGCGCCACCGAGCGGAACAGCACGTCGACGGCCGGCTTGTGCCGGTTCACCGCCGGGCCGTCGTCGACCCGGCAGCGCCAGCGCGCACCGTCGCGGATGATCCGCAGGTGCTTGCCGCCGGGTGGCAGGTACGCGTGGCCGGGCAGCACCGCTTCACCATCGCTGGCTTCGCGTACCGCCATCGCCGAATGGCGGTCCAGGCGCTCGGCGAAGGCGGTGCTGAAACTGGCGGGCAGGTGCTGGGTCATCACCACTGCGGGACCGTCGGCGGGCATGCCTTCCAGCACCACGCGTAGTGCTTCGGTGCCGCCGGCCGAGGAGCCGATGGCGATCAGGCGGTCAGTGGTACGGAACTGCGTTGCTGCCGGACGCACGGCAGGGGCGGCGTCCAACGTGAGTTTCGGTGTGGCCACGCGCACCAGCGGGCGCACCCGTGAGCGCGCAGCCATCTTCACCTTGGCGATGATTTCATCGGCATAGGCCTGCAGGCCACGGGCTACATCAAGCTTGGGCTTGGAAACGAAGTCCACCGCGCCCAGACCCAGCGCCTGCAGGGTGGTATCGGCACCGCGCTCGGTCAGCGACGAGATCATCACCACCGGCAACGGGTGCAGGCGCATCAGGTTTTCCAGGAACGCCAGGCCATCCATGCGTGGCATTTCCACGTCCAGGGTGATCACGTCTGGGGCCAGGCGCTTGATCTTCTCGCGGGCCAGCAGCGGGTCGGCAGCGGTGCCGACCACGTCGATGGCCGGATCGCTGGACAGGATTTCGGTGAGCATCTGTCGCACGACGGCGGAATCGTCGACGATCAGGACCCGGCAGGGGGCGTTGCCGGTCAGGGTCATTCGAACAGCTCCACGCCACCGGTGACCGGGGCCTTCGACAGGCGTGCGCGCACGGCCGATTCGGTCGCGGCCACTTCGGCTTCGTGGGCGTGCGGCAGGCGCTGCACGACGACGCGGCCGGTATCGGCGAAGAACCAGATCTTGCGCGGGTGGATGCCGCACAGGTCCTCGGCGAGGATCGGGATATGCTCGGCCTGCAGGTACTGGCGCACGAACTCGGCGTTGCGCGTGCCTACCGGATTGCTGGTGAAGCCCTTCAGCACGTTGGCACCACCGAATACCTTCGCCTCGATGCGCTTGCGATGTGCGCCACGCTTGAGCATGTCGTTGATCAGCAGTTCCATCGCGTAGCTGCCATAGCGTGCGGGCGCGCCGTCGCCGGCGTTGCCCTCGGGCAGCAGGAAGTGGTTCATGCCGCCGATCTTCAGTACCGGGTCGCGCAGGCACGCCGCGACGCACGAACCCAGCGTCGTGGTCAGCGCGGTGGTGTCATCCACCACCAGGTACTGGGTCGGCAGCAGCTTGGCGGCGATGGTCTTGAAGCGTGCGTCCTGGTAGCGCATCACATCGTCGGTGCGCAGCGATGCATTCATGCGCTGGCTCCCTGCGCGCGCCGGTACAGGGTACGGCCGCAGGGCTGGATCAGATCGGCGGCGTGCAGGTAGTTCTCCGAGTGGCCGGTGTAGAGCAGGCCGTCGTCGGCCAGGTGATTGACCAGGCGGCCAAGAATCGCGCGCTGGGTCGGCTTGTCGAAGTAGATCATCACGTTGCGGCAGAACAGCGCATCGAACGGGCCGCCGACGTCGTAGCGCGGCGCCAGCAGGTTCAACGGGCGGAACTCGATCAGCTCGCGCAGCGCCGGCAACACGCGGCACTGGCCTTCGTTGGGGCCGCTGCCGCGCTGGAAGTAGCGGCGGCGCAGGTCCGGATCGAGGCCGGCGACACGGTCGATGTTGTAGACACCGCGCCCGGCGGTGGCCAGCACCTGGGTATCGACGTCGGTGGCGACAATGCGCACCGGCGGCTTCAGGGTGCCGAACGCTTCGCAGGCGGTGATCGCCATCGAGTAGGGCTCTTCACCGGTGGAGGCGGCGCACGACCACAGCAGCAGCGGGCCGCGCCCGTTGCGCTGCTGCAGTTCCTCGCGCAGCTTGTCGAAATGGTGCGGCTCGCGGAAGAACGCGGTGAGATTGGTGGTCAGCGCATTGGTGAATGCCTGCCACTCGTCACCATCGCCCTGTTCCAGGTGGTCCAGGTACTGCTGGAAGCTGCGCATGCCCAGCGTGCGCAGGCGGCGCGACAGGCGTCCGTACACCATGTCGCGCTTGGCCGGGGCGAGGGCAATGCCCACGCGCTGGTAGATCAGGTCGCAGACGCGGCGGAAATCACGGTCGGCGAACTCGAATTCGCGCGTACCGCTGACGATGGGGGTAGGGCTCTGCACGGGTGACGTGTCCATCGGCGGGGCGGCGGCCGCAGCCGCCGCGAGGATCAGAATTCCTGCCAGTCGCCGTCGTTGGAAACGACGGTGCTGGAGTGGGTACGGCGGATCGGTGCGGGCGTCGACAGCGGCCGCGACGGTGCAGCACTGGCGGCCTTCGGTGCGACCTTCGCGGTCACCGCCTTCACTGCGACGGCGACCTGGTTGTCGAGGCGGAAGATCGCCACGGCGTCGGCCAGCTGCGCGGCCTGCTCTTCCATCGCACGTGCGGCGGCGGTGGCTTCTTCCACCAGCGCGGCGTTCTGCTGGGTGGTTTCATCCATCTGCACCACGGTCTGGTTGACCTGTTCGATGCCGGCCGACTGTTCCTGCGAGGCGGCGGAGATCTCGGCCATGATGTCGGTCACGCGCTGCACCGAGGCGACGATCTCGCCCATGGTGCTGCCGGCCTGGTGGACCAGGCTGGAGCCTTCGGCAACCTTGCCGACCGAATCATCGATCAGGCCCTTGATCTCCTTGGCGGCGGCGGCCGAGCGCTGGGCGAGGGTACGCACCTCGCTGGCGACCACGGCGAAGCCACGGCCCTGTTCGCCGGCACGGGCCGCTTCGACTGCGGCATTCAGCGCCAGGATGTTGGTCTGGAAGGCGATGCCGTCGATGACCGAGATGATCTCGGCGATCTTCTTCGAGGACGCCTCGATGGCCGACATGGTGGTGACCACCTGACCCACCACGCTGCCGCCCTGCGAGGCCACGCCATGCGCACCGATGGCGAGCTGGTTGGCCTGGCGTGCGTGCTCGGCGTTCTGCCGCACGGTGGAGGTCAGTTCCTCCATCGAAGCGGCGGTTTCTTCCAGGTTGGCCGCCTGCTGTTCGGTGCGGCGCGACAGGTCACTGTTGCCCGAGGCGATCTCGCCGGCCGACAGGGTGATGCTGGAGGCGCTGAGCTGGATCTGGCCAACGATCTGGGTCAGCTGACTGACCGTGGCGTTGGCATCGTCACGCATGCGCGCGAACACGCCCTGGTAGTCACCATGCATGCGTGCGGTCAGGTCGCCGTCGGCGATGGATGACAGCAGCTGCGAGAGCTTGCCGAGGTTGTCATCACTGACCGCCATCATGGCGTTGAGGTTTTCCAGCATGGTGCGGAAATCGTGATCGAAGCGCTGTGCGTCGCCGCGCTGGCTGAAGTCGCCGGCGGCTGCGGCACTGGCCAGCTGCTTGATCTCGGCATTGATGCGGCCGAGGTTGGCCTTGACCGTGTCGACGGTGGTGGTCATCGCCGCCTTTTCGCCCGGGTAGCGGGCGATGTCGCCGCTGAGGTCGCCGACGGCGTACTGCTGCACGACGTTCAGTACATCGTGCAGGGTCTGCACGTGGCTGCCGACCAGGACGTTGGTTTCCTGCACCATCAGCCCGTATTCGCCGGGGAAGGCGCTGGCGTCGATACGGTAGCTGAGCTCACCTTCATCGTGACGGCGCGCCATCTCGCGCTGGCCACTGATGACTGCGTGCAGCTGCTGCTGCATGCGTGACATCGCTTCGAGCAGGCGACCGGGTTCGTCATGCGGCTGCGGGCCGATGTGGCTGTCCAGCTTGCCGCCAGCGATGCCCTCTGCGACGGCGGTGGCCTGCTTCAATGGGCGCGCGATGCGGTTGCCGATGACCCAGCTCAGGGCCAGCACGATCAGCACCAGCACGCCGCCGGCCAGGGTCATGATGGCGGTGAAGACCAGTGCCTGCTGCTGCACGTCATCCATGTAGACGCCGCTGCTGACCACCCAGTTCCAGGGCTTGAACAGGCCGGCATAGGCGACCTTTTCGACCTCGCCCTTTTCGCCGGGCTTGGCCCAGCGATAGGCGACGAAGCCGCCGCCGGCCTTGGCCGCTTCGATCTGGTCGTAGTAGATGCGGATGCCATCGCCGGTACGGAAATCCTTCATGTCCTTGCCCACCAGATCCTTGCGGAACGGGTGCATGAGCACGTGATAGCCGGTGTCGTAGATGTTGTAGTAATAGGTATCGTTGTGCGCGCGCATGACTTCCAGCGCCTGCAGCGCGGCGGCCTTGGCGGCTTCTTCGCTGAGTTCACCGGTTCCGGCCAGGCGGTGGTAGTGGTCGAGGATGCCGTAGCTCAGTTCGACCTGGGTCTTCAGCGAAGACTTGCGGGTATCGGTGAGGTCCAGGTACTGCATGCGGGCAGCGATCACCGACAGCGCGATCACGCCCAGCGCGATCAGCAGCGTGAGCAGGTTGAGCTTGCGTCGGACGGAGAGATTGCTGAAGTAGTGTTGCCAGCGATGCAGGAGATTCATCGAGCAGTACCCGGGTCGTGGTGGGTGGAGGCGCCGGTGCTGGTCGGGAGCAGCGGTGACATGACCGTTATCGGCCGCGGGGGCGGGGGATTGAGGCGGGCTGTTCGAACGTATTCAGGTTTCCTTGCAGCGGCGGCTGCGGCGCTGCCTGCGGCAGGCTTTTGAGGCAACAGCAACAGCAACAGCAACAGCAACAGCAACGGCAACGGCGGGTCATGGCGATGGGTTGCTATGGGTTAGCCGGGTCGGGGTGGGCAGGCAGGACACGCCGTGAACCCATCCATGAAGTGACCCCCGGGAGTTGGACGCCAGATCCAACCCCGAGGGATACATGAACAGGTACGAAGCTCGATTCAAACTGCAGGTCGCCAA
>NZ_JBHZOP010000066.1:0-19387 GCF_042787595.1 Stenotrophomonas sp. YIM B13575
TGGCCCGGCGCTACCCGAAGGGCCCGGATCAGCCGCAGCTGGCGCGCTCGATGCGGTTCTGCGCGTCCACCTGCACGGTCACGCGGTCCTGGCGGAAGTCCATGGTGACCGCCATCCCCGGTTTGACCACGCGTGCATTGCGCGCGCCACTGTCGGTCACCAGCTTCTTGATCGTCGCTTCGTCGGCGGTCTTGCCGGTGAAGGCTTCCAACGCATCGGGCCTGCATTCCTGCGGGCCATCGGACACCTTGGCTGGCAGGCTGCCGACCTCGGCGGGGGCGTTGCCACCGGCATGGCTGCAGGCCGCCAGCGGCAGGATGGCCGCAAGCAGCAACAGGGAGGATCGACGCATGGCAGTACTCCTGGGTGACGTTCAGTAGCGGCAGTGTCGCCGGGACGTGTGTCAGCGATGTCAACGTGGCCTGAATCCGCCCTTCCCGATCATCCGCTTACCAGCGCCAGCGTCTCGCGCTCGCGCTGTTCCTCCCGCACCAGCCGCTGCAGCAGCAGCGCCAGGGTCACCACGTCCTGGTGGTTGTGGTCGGCCACTCGGCGCAGATTCACCGCATCGCCGCCGCGCAGGAAACGCAGCCACGCAGCGGGGGCTTCCGAACCGGGCAGATCATCCTCGCGCACCACACGCAGCAGTTGCCGCTCGATGGTGGACAGCTTGCAGTTCTCCCACGTACCGCGATAACGGCGGCGGGTGGGGTACAGCAGGTCGACGTGGTCCCGTGCAGTGATGGGATCGGCCTGCCGGGCCAACCGGTAACGCGTCTTCAGCAGTGGTGCGTCGTAGCTGCGGCCGTTGTAGCTGCAGAACACCGTATGTGGCTGCAGCCAGCGGGCGAAGGTGGCCAGCATGGCTTCTTCAGCGGCCATCGTGGAGATCAGCAACTGGCGGATGCGCAGGCCCTCGCCGCGCTGCGGGCACACGTGCCAGTCGGCGGCGCCGATCATGAAGGCGCGGGTGCCGGTGCCGCCGGCCAGGCCGGTGGTTTCGGTATCGAAGAACAGCAGGTCGCGCGCAGCCACGTGCTGGTCTTCGCGCTTGGCGAACGCCAGCGACAGCGGCATGGTGGGAATCGGCTGTGGCTGCAGCGACTCGATCAGGAACAGGCCGGGCGCGATCTCTTCACCGGGCAACTGCCGGTCCTGTGCACTGGCACGTGCCGGCGCCGGGCCGCCACGCGAGCGCATGCCGAGCAGGCGATGCAGGCTGCCGACCTCGGGCCGTCGCAGTGCTGGCGGCGCAGGCGTGGAGGTGGCGGTGCCGGTCGGCTTGTGGCGGATCTCCTGTTCCACCCAGGCAAACACCGAACGCTCGGCCGGTGGCTGCCGCGCATCGTTGGCGGCCACGGGGGCCGGTGGCGTGTCCTGCGCCGGCGCGGCAGGCGTGCCCGCTTTCGGGTCACCGGCCTGCTTCCGCAGCAGGCGCAGCTTGTCCAGGCTCAGGCTCACGGGGCGATCAGCTCCATCGGGTCGCGTGTGCTCACCACCACGTCGGCGACATGCTGGCAGGCATTTGCATCGAACAGGTCGAGCACGCGCAGCGCCAACGCACGCGGTGAGGTTTCGTCTTCTTCCTGCGCGGCCAGCACCGGGCCGACGCAGGCCGGACAACCCGCCCTGCAGTCGCAGCGCTGTACCAGTTCGCGCGCGCGTTGCACCAGCTCGGCCTGGCGCTGCCACAACGGCTCGCTCAGGCCGACGCCACCGGGGAAGTTGTCGTACAGGTACACGGTCGGCACGAACTCCTGCAGCAGTTCCACCGCGCCCGGCTCGCCATCGCTGCCACGCAGCTGGCCGCGGCCGCTCTGGTCGGCAATCGCGATCCAGGTGCCATCGCCGTTGCCCACCGACTTCTGCAGGTCGCGCGCATCGGCCATCACCGCCACCGTGGCGACGATGTGCAGCGCATAGGCCGCGCCGAGGAACCCATCCAGCGCATCCTGCTTGCTGGCGAAGGCGCGCAGCAGCAGCGCCTGCGGCAGCTGCCACCACACTGCGGTGGTGTGCAGTTCCTGGTCGGGCAGGTTGACCGGACCGTAGCCGATGTTCTCGTGGGTGTAGTAGCGGATCTTCTTGTAGCCGGCCACGCGGCGCACCACGTGTACTTCGCCATGGTGCGAATCGCCACGGCCGGCCACGCCACCATCGAAACGGTCCAGCACCTTGAGCTTGGTGAAGTCGATGCTGTCGGTGTAGTAGTCCACGTGGGTGCGGGTCACGTAGGCCTTGCGGCCTTCCCAGTCCAGCGTCTCCACCTGGTAGGGGGTGGACTGCACCATGTGGATGGCGCCTTCGTACAGGGTGAGCGCGGCAGCCGAATAGTCGACCTCGGCGATGATCTGCTGGCGGCCATCGCTGCGGTCGACCACCACGAAGTTGCCGTCGGCCACCGCGCGCAGGCTGACCGCGTTGGCCGGGTAGCTGTCGGCGATCCACTCCCAGCGCTCGCCTTCGCGATGGATCACCTCGGTTTCGGCCAGTGCTTCCAGGAACACTTCCGGATCGATCGGGCCGAAGCCATCGCCGACCCGGAACGGCAGCTCGAACGCCGCGCAGCGGATGTGGTCGAACAGGATCAACGGCTGGTCGGGCGCGATGCGCGCGTGTTCCGGCGACGCTTCGGCGAAGAAGTCCGGATGGCGCACCACGTACTGGTCCAGCGGCTGCGAGCTGGCCACCATCACCCCGAGGGCAGGCTGCTGGCGGCGGCCGGCGCGGCCGAAGCGCTGCCACGTAGCGGCCACGCTGCCGGGATAGCCGTTGAGGATCACCACGTCCAGGCTGCCGATGTCCACGCCCAGCTCCAGCGCCGAGGTGCTGACGATGCCGTCGATGTTGCCGGCACGCATCGCACGCTCGGTCTCGCGGCGCTCGGTGGGCAGGTAGCCGCCGCGGTACGCGCGGATGCGCGGTGGCTTGCGCGGGTCGTGGTCGAAGATGTCCTTCAGGTACTTGGTCAGCACCTCCACCATCAGCCGGGTCTGCGCGAATACCAGCGTTTTCAGCCCGGACTTGATCGCGATGCGGGCGATGCGGTTGCTCTGCGAGCGCGCCGAGGCACGCAGGCCCAGGTCGGGGTTGATCACCGGCGGGTTCCACAGCAGTACCTGCTTGGGGCCGCTGGGCGCGCCGGATTCGGTGATGGCAGTGACCGGCGCTTCGATCAGCGCCTCGGCATGCGCCTGCGGGTTGCCGATGGTGGCCGAGCACAGGATGAACTGCGGTTGCACCCCGTAGAACGCGCAGATGCGCTTGAGCCGGCGCAGCACGTTGGTGACGTGGCTGCCGAACACACCGCGATAGGTGTGCACTTCGTCGATGACGATGTAGCGCAGGTTCTCGAAGAACTGCGCCCACTTGGTGTGATGCGGCAGGATCGCCTGGTGCAGCATGTCCGGGTTGGAAACCACGATGTCGCCATGCAGGCGGATCGCCTGGCGTGCATCGCCGGGGGTGTCACCATCGAAGGTAAAGGCCTTCACCCCGAGGTCGCCGGCGCGGTTGAGCTCCAGCAGCTCGGCCACCTGGTCCTGGGCCAGTGCCTTGGTCGGGAACAGGTACAGCGCCTTGGCCTTGTCCTGCATGGCGGCGCTGACCACCGGCAGGGTGTAGCACAGCGACTTGCCGCTGGCGGTGGGGGTGACGATGGCCACGTGTTCACCGCGCTGGCTGGCCTCCCAGGCCTCGGCCTGGTGGCTGTACAGCTGCTCGATGCCGCGTGCCTTCAGTGCCGCCGCCAGGGCCGGTGGCACGGAATCGGGAATCGGCGCATAGCGGCCTTCGCGGCCGGGAATGGCGAAGCTGCCGGTGATGCGGTCCTGGTAGCGGCGCTGCAGGCGTGCGCTGAGCAGGGCGCCATCGCGGGCGGGCAGGCCATCGCGGGTAGCGAGCTGCTGCTCCGCATCGGCGGTGCGCTTGGCGAGTTCGTAGGCCATGGGAAGAGGATTTTCGGGGGATCACATGGCACCACAGATGGGTCTCAGCATGTGAGACACGGCGACTGGAGGGCGTGAATCATTCAGTGCCTGGGGCCGGGCGTGCCTCGAACGCGGCGCTACGCGCGGCAGTGCGGCTGACCGACCGACGAACGCACACAACGAGCATCAGCGCGTGCCAGGCCGCCGCCAACAGCGCGAACATCTGCCAGTGGAGTACGCCCGGCCAGCCCAGGTCCAGCCGCTGCGACAGGGGCGCCCAGAGGGCGCCAAGCACCAGCAGAAGCAGCAGCATGACGAGCCAGGCCAGATGCCGGAATCCCCCGCTGGACGGGTAGCGCAGCCGGTCGCTGGCCAGGCACCAGCTTGACCCTGCGGCCAGCACCTTGCCATCACCTTCGCGTACATCCAGGCGCAGCGCACGGCCGGTGGAGAATCCCGCGACGTCCAGCCACTCCCATGGAAGCTGCACGCGCAGGTCGCTGCCCAGCAGCCACGCCTGCGATGTCTGTGCGTTCCGCTGGTACGCGCGCAGGCGCCCTTGCACCTGCAGCACGCGCTGTGCCGTCGCCGGGCCCCTGCGGCGCGGTCGACCCAGCCAGACTGCCAGGCCGGCGAGGGCGAGCAGGGGTACACCTGACAGGTAGCTGACGTCATGCGGCAGGGACATGCAGAGCATGCCGGACGCATCGGCAGCGGCCCATAGCGCCAGCACCGCGATCAACAGCGCAGGCAGGCGCAGCCCGGGTCCGCGTCGCATCGCGATTTCTTCCGGCGTCTCCAGACGCTCGCCACGAAGCTGGCTGACGGCTGCAACCGGCCGCATTGCGGTCACATGGAATCCATTGAGACGCACCACAACGGCCCAGCGCTCGCCCAGCACCACTTCGGCGTCATTGTCCGCAGCAAGGTGTGGGCATGCCTGCCGCGGCAGCAGCACGGGAATGCCGCCCAGCAGGCCGTCGGAGACCGGGTAGTGGCGGCTGACGGCGCCTCCGGTGAACCTTCCGCGCAGTACCCGCACCTGGTCGCCATGGACGCAGCCGGTCAGTGCGCGCACCGTTGCCAGCGCCGTGTGTTCATCGGCCTCCAGCGTGCGCAGCACGCTGCTCCGGCGCAGCGAGGCCAACCCTGTGCGGACGCGGGACGTCCATTCGGCAACGGCGGCTACGATCATCGCCAGCAGCGAGGCGAGTACGACCAGCAGTGCAGCGCGGGACATCAGCGGCCGAACCGCTGCAGCGACATGGAGGTGGAGGGAGGTGCCATGGTCGACATCGGGGCGGGGAAACAGCGCAGCTTGTCGGCCCAGCGCCCCGATGGGAATGACGATTGTTGCAAACGTCGGCGCAGCAGCCGGGTCCGGTGAAGCGGGATACAGCCTGAACGCCCACGTGGTTGCCAACGAAATCTGAAGCCTGCATCCGTATCCTTGGCCGCTGGACGCAACCAACAGGGTGGATGGCTGTGGCACGACGTGGAACGCAGGGAGCACTTCTGGCCAGCCTGCTGCTGACCGGCATCGCGCAGGCGCAGCAGGCCGCGCCGGTGACGCCGCCCGATCCTGCGCCTGCTCCCCCTGTGGACGTACCGGCGGCAACCACCGCGCCGGTTTCCACCACCCTGCCGCAGGACAACGTCACCACGCTGGGTGAAGTGCGTGCGCTCAAGCCTGAAGACGACCAGCCGCTGGACCTGTACCGCTTCAAGAACCCGCTGAAGGCCGAGAACAACCGCTTCAGCCGCAACTGGAGCGAGCCGCCGTCGCCCGAACAGGTCAGCATGGCCGGTGGTTACATCATGATGGGCGTGGTCAAGGGGGTGATGGCGGCCGCGAAGGGAGTGAACAAGCTCACCGGTGGCCCGGACCAGATCCAGTCGGCCATCGCCCGGCCGCCACCGGAACTGAGCGCGGAGCAGCAGCGGCGCGCGCTGCAGTTCTGCGCGCAGCAGGACGGTTGCGGCGCGCCGCCGCAGAAGTAGGCGGTATCCTGCGGGCCTTCCCTTCGAGGCTGCCTGGATGCTGCGACGTACCCTGTTCCTGCTTGCGACGCTGAGCCCGCTTGGCGCATCCGCCAGCGACCTGACCGATGGCGGTTCCTGCCGCAATGGCGCGTTTCCTTCGGAACAATCGGGCTTTGCCCTGGCCAGGGTGGTCGGCACGCCACGCCTGTACCTGCTGGGCGACATGGATGGCTGTCCCGCGAAGGGCGAACCCGCCTGCCGCCAGCGCAGCTACGTGGTGAGTGGCGATACGGTGGTGACCGGGCGCGATCTTGGCGGCTACCGCTGCGCGTTCTTCCCGAACAAGGTGGGTGGCAGCGCAGGCTGGGTGGATCGCAGCAAGCTGCAGGCGTTGCCGGTGCCCGCGCCTACGCTGCAGGCCTGGTCGGGAGACTGGAAGGACAGTGACAACGGCCTGCGGATCCGCGTGCGCGACGGCCAGCTGCACGTGCAAGGCGATGCCTACTGGCCCTCGGCCAACCCGACGCCGGCCGAACGCCCGGGTGGCCCGAACATCGGCGCGGTGAGCGCGCAGGCGCTGCCGCGTGGTGCCCAGGTCGACTTCGTGGAGGACACCTGCACGGTGCACGCGCAGCTGCTGGGGGACGTGCTGATCGTGGCCGACAACAGCGAGTGCGGCGGCATGAACGTGCGCTTCAATGGAGTGTACCGGCGCGCGGCGAAACGTTGAACGGCGCATTCCGTCGATTCACGCATGGCGTCAGTAGATCCACGCCATGCGTGGAGGGTGTTTGCGATCCAATCGGTGGGGTCAGAGCCCTTTCGCACGCGAAAGGGATCCGACCCCGGAATCAGCGTCGTCGCTCAAGCCACCACAGCAGCGACGCGCACAGCACGAACGCCAGCCACCACGGCCAGCGCGGCCCCGGCACGCGCTGGTCCGCCTGCGCGGTGGCCGGTGCGGCAGCGGCCAGCCGCTGCGCGGTGGCATCGATCATCGCCTGCCGGTGCAGCGCCGGGGCCTGCTTCGGATCGAACACGTAGCGCCAGTGCGGGCGGTCGCCGTGCTGCAGGCGCTGCCAACCGGCCTGGCGCGGCCACCAGCCCGCGCATCGCGCTGTGCCGGTACCGCTGTCGACGATCAGCGGCACGCCCTCGCCGTGCGTGTCGAAGGCCTGCAGCGGTGCCTGCACGCCACACAGCGACTGGCGTTCGCCGGCCCAGGCCAGTGCCTGGGGCGACCATGGGCCTTCGCTACCGGGCTGCGCACGTGCCAGGGTGGCAAACACTGAGCTCCACAACTCGCCGTGGCGATCCTCGCGGCCGGCCAGTACCCAGCGCCAGCTGTCAGTGATCGGCAGCACGCCGATACGACCCTTGCCGACGGCGCGCCAACCGCCGATGGGCTTGCCGTCGCGATCCTGCAGCAGGGCGCGGCTGTCGACTGCCTGCAGCGCCAGGGACTCCAGCGCCGGCAGTGCCGCTGCGTGCGACGCGCGGTCGGCTTCTTCGCCGTCACCGGTGGCCAGGGTGCCGGCGGCCAAGGGCCCGCGACGTGCCTGCAGCATCGTGGCGTCACCCTCGGCGGCCATTGCCGCGAGCTGGCTGCCGGCATCGCCCTGCAACGGCAGGCCCAGATCGCGCAGGCGTTGCCGTGCGCTGGCCGATGGCGCGCCGGTACTGCGCACCAGCAGGCCCAGGCCGTCGCGCAGGGCTTGGCGCACGGCCGCCATCTGACCGGCGCCGAGTGCGCCCAGGCTGCGTTCATCGAGCAGCAGCAGGTCGCTGCGCGCCAGCGTGGCCGCGTCCAACGCCACGTTGCCGTCGCCCAGGCTGAGGCCCGCACCGGTCTCGGCCTGCAGCTGCACGCGGATGCCGGCATCGGTGGCCCAGCGGCGCAGGTACTTCAGTTCGGCGCCCGGTGCGGCAGAGCGCACCAGCAGGCGCAGCGGAGCGGCGGCCAGCGTCTGCTGCGGCACCGGCACGCTGTCGGCAACATGGCCCTGCGCATCCAGCAGGCGCAGCTGGAACACGCTACGGCCTTCGGCGCGGGCGACGCCGCTGAGCTGCACACGGCCATCGGCTGCCAGCGGTGCACGATCGACCACCGCGCCGGCCGGGTCCAGCAGCTCGGCCTGCGCGCGTTCCACGCCGTGTGCCTGTGCGTGCACATCGAAGCGCGCTCCGGGAGCTGCGTCCGCAGGCGGCTGCAGAGCGATCCATCCATTGGGTGCAGGCGCTGCCTGCCAGCGCGTATCGGTGGGCAGTGCGGCATCGCGATCACGCGCGGCCAGGCCGGCTCCGACCAGGGTCACCGTGGAGGACGGATAACGGCGCAATGCGGTGGCCAGGTCCGGCACGCGCGCTGCACCGGCCATGGCCGGTGCTTCCGGCAGCAGTACTCGGGTGGCGCCGGCCGGCAGCGCACCCGCCTTGTCGGCCTCGGCGCCGATCACCACCAGGCCGGTCAGGGCAACGCGTTGTGATGGCGGCAGCAGGCAGACGTACAGCAGCGCAGCGGCGGCGGCCTGCAGCGTGAGTACGGCGATCAGATGGCCGCGACCGTGCGTGGGCGAACGCAGCTGGCGCGCACTGGCGACGAGCACGATCAGTCCCAGCACGAGCGCGATCCACACATTCAATGCCGATGCGCTCATGGCTGCGCCTCCAGCGCGTCGAGGTAGCGCTGCCCCATGGCATCGGCTGCACTGCGTCGCATCACCTGCGGCAGGGGCCGCTGCAGTGCGCGCCACAGCTGCGCACGCAGGCGCTGTCGGCACTCGGTGCAGCCGGGTTCGATGCGCAGTTGCTCGATGGCGGCAGCCAGGTCCAGTGCGTCGGGCAGGAAAGCGCTGTTGCGCTGCTGCCAGGCGGCCAGCAGGTCCAGGTCAGGCGTGCCGTCCTCGTCGCCCAATCGCTGCCAGGCCTCGACCACGGCCGGGTCAGGGGGCGTGCGTGCGGCCAGCGGCAGTGCGCGGCTGGCCAACCCGGCACGGTCGCCACTCAGGCGTCGGCCCTCGTCGATCGGCGGCAGCTCCGGGCCTACACGGGCCAGGTAGATGCGCTCGGCCTGCTGCACCTGCTTGATGAAGGCCAGCGCTTTGTAGGCAAACGGCAGGGCCTGCTCGGGGCGCCCCTGGCGCAGTTCGCCTTCGGCCGACCACATCTGGTCCAGCGCTGCCTTCAGTGTGGCGCGCGTCTGCGGGTCAAGCAGCGTCGCCGCCTCGGCGTGGTCGTGGGTATGCCCGTACTCGGACAGCACGTCGGCGGCGCTGCCGAACACCGGTGGCGTGTCGCTGCCGCTGGCTGCGCCGCCGTGGTCGTGGCCGTGCTCGTCGTGTGCGCCGGCCTGCACCTCGTGATCGTGCTCACGCTCGTCGTCGTGCGTGTCGGCCGCGGGCGTATCGCTGGTGGGCAGGTCGCTGGTCGGCGGTGGCTTCGGCGCGCCCTCGCTTTCCTCGCCCAGGAACTGGCCGTAGCGCAGGCGCAGGATGCGCTGGTCGACGCCGATCGCATCGCTGCGCTTGACGAAGGTATCGGCGGCGACGGCCCGGCGTTCGCGGATCAACGCCTCGGCATCGATGATGATCTGCCGCTGGCTGCGGAAGTACGCAGGCAGGGTCTTCTTGATACGGCCTTCCAGTTCGGCACCCAGCACCGCTTCGGTGCTGGGCAGGCGCAGGATCACGCTGCTGCTGCGGCCGACCTGTGCTGTCGGCGCGTGGTTGTCGCGCACTTCCAGCTGGGCGATCACATCGTTGCCGGGCTGTGCGCCCAGAGCGGCCAGGTCGAGGGTGTGGGCAAAGCGCCGTGCCGTGGCCTCGCCGCTGCCGTTCAGGGTCACGCTGCGCCGGACGAAGGTGATGTTCTCGCCGCTGCCCTGGGTGGTGGTGATCGACAGCGTCGCCTGCGGGAGGACGCCATGATCGTCGCTGGCCTCGAAGCGCAGCGCCCACTGCCGCTGCCCGGGGCTGCCCAGCACCAGGCTGGCAGCAGGGTCGATCACACGCACCGTGGGCGCACGGTCGGCCACCACGTCGAGCCGATGCAGGCGGGTGTCGGCCAGTGCAGGTTCGCTGACCACGCGATACAGCAGCGGGGTGCGTGCCACGTCCTGCGCCTGCCATTCACCGTCGTGCTCGCGCAATGGCAGGCGACGGCCATCGTGAAACTGCAGCCAGGCCTTGCTGGGTGCACGGTCGAAGCGCAGCGACCAGGACAGGCGACTGTCGGCGGCGACCTTGGCGTCGAGCGCGTTCTGCGTACGCGTGGGTTGGCCGGTGTAGGCCGGTGCATCGATGTGCAGGCGGGTGGACTGCAGGCGCAGTGGACCGGCCTTGGCGTCGCTTTGCGGTGTCGCAAGGGCGGCGGTGCGCGGTGCGGCGTTGTGCGGCCAGCCCAGCGCCAGCCCAGCGACGGCGATGCCGCCGATCCAGCACAGCGCCACTGCCCTGCGCGGCCAGCGCGGTCGCAGCTCGGGGAGGTTGCGTTCAAGCGCCGCCAGCACGTGCGTGCGCTGGCGTTGCTGCAACGGGTTGAGCGCAGCGACATCAGCGAACAGCAGGTCGGCGCTGTCCTCGCTGGCACCACTGGCATCCAGCCTGCGCTGCAGCCAGCGCCGGTCCAGCTGCCGGGCGCGGGTCGTTGCCACGGCCGCAATGAGGAGCAGGGCCACGGTCGCCACGACGCAGGCGATATCAAAACCCGACAGGCGCAGCGCCAGTGCCGCCGCCGCCAACGCCCATGGCAGGCCCAGCAGCACGGTGATCGCGGCCCGGCGCCGGCGTGCGCGTTGCCATGCCTGTTGCAGCGTCTTCATGGGGCAGCCCTGCGTCGCGCGCTGCTCGCCATCCAGCGCTCAAGCGCGAACAGCAGCACGATCATCAGCAGCAGCCAGGAGGTCGGTTCACGCAGGGGCGGCGTTGCCGCGGGCAACGTCGCGCGACGTGGTGCCTGGTCCTGCGCATCACCGAGGTGCGGGGTCGATGGCGGTTGCAGGGCCTGCAGCAGGTCGCGCGGCAGGCGGTCATCGCGCAGTGCACGGTTGCGGGCCACGTTCCATTCGCCGGGAAGATGCAGCAGGCGGCCCGTGCCGATGCGCTGCTGCCACAGCAGCGGTGCATTGTCTGCATCACGCAGCAGGACGGCTGCGCCCGCGGGCGGCTTGGCAGCGGTCAGCACCGTGCCGCCCTGCTGCAGCCACTGCTGCCAGGTGCCAGGCAGTACATCGGCGCCGGTCCACACGCCAATCTCGCCGCGACCCGGCAACGCATCGTCGGCCAGGGGCGCAGCCAGCGGTTGCGTACTCCATGCGCGCTGCAACGCGCCCAGCCAGTGCTGCGCTGCCGCTGGGGCATCACTACGCGTACGCAGGCGTGGCGCCACGGCGGCGTGCGGCACTGCAGTGACGGCCAGCGTGTGCGGCTGCCACTGCACCTCGCGCGACAGCTGCAGGCGGGCACCATCAAGGCCGGGCAAGGGATCGGGTACGTGTACGGTCAGCGCGGTGCCGGCCGGCAGCTGCGCATCCAGCTCGCGCAGCAGGCTGGGCAGCGAAGCAACGTCTACTGGCGTGGACTGGTCGATGGGCGGGAAGCCCGGCGCCAGCCAATGCCAGTTGCGTGCATCGGCGCTGCTGCGCAGTGCGGTCGCGTCCAGGCCCGGTGCCACCACCGTCCACGCCGCTGGCACCGGTTTAGGACCGGTCAGTGCTGGGCGCGCCAGCAGCAGGGCCAATGCGGCCAGCAACAGCAGGCGCACCAGCAACAGCGGCCAATCATCGAAGCGGATGCGCTGGCGTGGCCGTACCTGGGCGCGCAGCCAGCGCAGCGCGGCGAAATCCAGCGGCGTATAGGGATGACGACGGGCGAGGTGGATCAGCAGTGGCAACAGCCATGCGGCCAGCGCCGCCAGGCCCAGCGGAAACAGCAGGCTCATGCGCCGCCCCTGCGGCCGAACAGCGCCTGCAGCGGCTGGTCCAGCGGCTGGTCGAGCCAACCGGTGGCGATGGCGATGCCACTGGACTGCAACCGCGCCCGCAGCGCGGCATGGGCCTCGGCGAAGCGCTGCAGGTAGTCGGCGCGGATCGCGGCGCCATCGCCCAGCAGTTCCTCGCCCGTTTCCGGATCGCGGAAGCGGTGACCTGCATCGAAGGGGAAATCGCGTTCGTCGGCGGTCAGCACCTGCAGCAGCATCACCTCGCGGCGCGCGCTGGCCAGCTGCTCCAGCAGCACGATGCCCGCGTCATCGAAGCCATCGCCGATGGCCAGCAGCAGATCGCCAGGGCGCACGCGTTCCCACAACGGTCGCAGGCGCTCGGCGGCCGGCCATCCGCCACGCGCCTGCAGGGCATGCAGTTGCAGGTGCACCCGGTCGCGCTGGCGCGCGCCATGCGCGGCCGGTACCAGTTGCAGGCCTTCGCCATCGATGGCCAGCAGGCCGAAGCGATCACCCTGCTGCAGCGCCAGCTCGACCACGCAGGCTGCCAGTTGCCGCATGTGGTCCAGGCGGCTGCGTGCCGGTGCCGCGCGATCGGCCTGGGCCGCCGAGGCAGTGGCATCGAGCAGCAGCCAGACGGTGATCGGGCTTTCGCGCTCGGATTCACGCACGAAGAAGCGGTCCGAGCGCGCGTACAGCTTCCAGTCGATCTGGCGCAGTTCGTCGCCGGGCTCGTAGGCACGGTACTGGGCGAACTCGAGGCCGGCACCGCGGCTGCGGCTGGCGTGCTGGCCGATGCCGCTTGCACCGCTGGCCAGGCGCGGTCGCAGCCGCAGCGCACGCAGCCGCGCACGCAGGTCGGGTGGCAGCAGCAGCGGCGTGCCGGCGGTCACCAGTGGATCAACCCGGGAATGGAACGGCCTGCAGCAGTGCGGCGACCACATCGTCAGCCCGTTTCTGCTCGGCCTCGGCGGCGAAGGACAGCAGCAGGCGATGACGCATCACCGGTGCGGCCAGCGCCTGCACATCCTCGCGGGTGGCGGCGAAACGTCCCTGCAGCAGTGCGCGCGCCTTGGCGGCCAGCACCAGCGACTGCCCGGCACGCGGGCCCGCACCCCATTTCACCCACTGGTTGATCGCCGCCGGTGCGCCCTCGCCGGGACGGCTGGCGCGGACCAGACGGGTGATCCAGGCCAGCACGTCGGGGCTGACATGCACCTGGCGTACCGCCGCCTGCAGCGCGATCACCGCGTCGGCATCCATCACCTTGGGCACGCTTCCAGTGGCCCTACCGGTGGTCTGTTCCAGGATCTGCCGCTCTTCTTCCTCGCTGGGGTAATCGACCAGCACGTGCAGCAGGAAGCGATCCAGCTGTGCTTCGGGCAAGGGGTAGGTACCGGCCTGTTCGATCGGATTCTGCGTGGCCAGCACGAAGAACGGTGCCGGCAACGTGTAGGTCGTGCCGGCGTAGCTGACCGTGCGTTCCTGCATCGCTTCCAGCAGCGCTGCCTGGGTCTTGGGCGGGGTACGGTTGAGCTCGTCGGCCAACAGCAGGTTGGTGAAGATCGGGCCCTGCTGGAAGCGGAAATGGCGATGGCCGGTACCGTGGTCTTCTTCCAGCAGTTCGGTGCCGAGGATGTCGCTGGGCATCAGGTCCGGGGTGAACTGCACGCGCCGGAACTGCAGTTCCAGTGCCTGCCCCAGCGAGCGCACCAGCAGGGTCTTGCCCAGCCCCGGCGCGCCTTCCAGCAGGCAGTGGCCACCGGCCAGCAGGCCGATCAGCAACTGCTCGACCACCGCGTGCTGGCCGACCACGGCGTGGGCGAGCGCAGCGCGCAGATCGTGCAGGCGCGGCAGCAGGGAATCGAGGTCGGGGGAGGTCATGGGCGTGGTCCGTTCAATTGTTCAATGCGTACATCACGATGTTGACGCCAAAGCGGGTGTTGTCTTCGGCCAGGAAACGCTTGTTGCGCCAGTCGTAGTCCCACTCGCAGCCGTAGTCCTTGTTGCTGTAGAGCAGCCCCAGCCGGCCATCGACCTCGATGCCCTTCAGGTAGTCGTGTACCAGGTCATCGCCCCAGCCGTTGAGCTCGAAGCTGGTGGCCGGCGGGCCGTCGGGGAAACGGAAGAAACTGCGGTACAGCGGGTGGCTGTTGGGCAGCTTCTGCAGTGCTTTGGGACCAAACAGGCGACCCATCTGCGCTTCGAACGAGGTGGCGAACAGGCCGTCGATATCGTGGTTGCAGTCATCGACGAAGACGAAGCCGCCATTACGCACATAGCGCACGAAGTTCTGCCGTTCGGCGGCGTTGAACTCGACCAGGGTGTGCCCGGCCAGGTAGCAGAACGGCGCCTCCAGCATGCGCGGGTCGGCCAGGGCCACCACGCGTTCCTGCGGGTCCACCCGCAGGGAGGTGTAGTCGATCAGCGAGGTGATCAGGTTGGACGGCATGCGCGCGTCCACGTCCCAGTCGCCGGAGTCGTACTGCAGGCGGGTGAACCAGAAGTCGTAGCGTGAACTGCGCGGGCCTGCCTGCGCCCATGCCGGCAGGGCTGCCGCCGAAGCGGCAGCGGCCAACCAGCGCAGGCAGGCCCGGCGATCCATCAGACCGCGTCGGACAACGAGGTAAAGGTGAAATCGCGCAGCTTCATCGGCGGGATCATCATCACGAAGCTGGATTCGTCACCGGCCACGCGCACCGGCTTGCCCAGCTCTTCGATGTTGTTGAGCATGATCACCGGCGATTCGTTGAAGCGGAAGTTCTTCACCGGGTACTTGATCTGCCCGTTCTCGATGTAGAAGGTGCCATCGCGGGTCAGGCCGGTCAGCAGCACGGTCTGCGGATCGACCATGCGGATGTACCAGGTGCGGGTGACCAGGATGCCCTTCTGGGTGCCGCGCACCAGCTCGGCGGTGTTCTTGTCGCCACCACTCATCAGCAGGTTGCCGGGCGTGGCCTTGGCGGTCTTGCCCTGCTTCTGCGCCCAGAAGCGCGAATAGTCGAGGTTGGCGATCTTGCCGTTCTCGATGATGGCGATGCGCTCGCGCGGCATGCCTTCGCCATCCCATGGCAGCACCGGCGCTTCCGGGTGCCACGGGTCGGCATGCATGTTCACGCGCGGATCGTAGACCTGCTCGCCCAGCTTGTTGCCGCCGCCCTTCTTGGACAGGAAGCTGCGGCCTTCATCGGCCGAGCGCGCGCTGAAGAAATTCATCATGAAGCTGATCAGGCCCGCGGCCGCCGCCGGCTCCAGGATCACCGTGTACTTGCCGGGTTCCAGCGCCTTGGCTTCCTGCGACTCGGTCGCCTTGCGCATCGCGATGCGGATGTCCTGGTCGGCCTTGAAGTCGGCCGCGTCCTTCAGGTTGCGACCCACCCAGCCCGAACCACGGCCGTCTTCGGTGCGCACGGTGCAGGTGTAGTCGAAGTTGGTGGTGCGCTGGTAGCCGAAGTTGCCGTTGCTGTTGGCCGTAGCGTAGAAGCCCTGGCCGTCTTCGAGGAAGCCTGCAGCGATCAGCCCGTTGCCTCGGCACGGCGCGATCGAATCGGCGGCGACCTTGGCGCGGAAGGCCGGATCGATGGCGGCAGTGGATTCGCTGAAGGTCGGGCTGGCGCGATAGCTCTGCTTGCCGATGGCCGGCATGAACTCCGGGTTCTCCGGGGCCAGCCGGGCCAGATCTTCGGCGCGGCGGACCACGCGCTGCAGCGCGGCGTCGTCGAACTCGTTGATCGAAGCGGTACCCACGCGCTTGCCGAAGGCCACGGTAACGGCCAGTTCGGTGTTGTCGACGATGCCGCTGGTGGACACATTGTTCAGGGCGAAACGGATGTTGCCGTTGATCGACCCGGCCAGTACGGCGGTGCACTCATCGGCCTTGGACAGGGCGATGACCTTGTCGAGGATGGCCTTGGCCTGGGCTTCGGTGAAGATACTCATGGTGTAAGGGCTCCTGACCGATCAGCCGAGGCTGCGTGCGGTGTTGATGACGTTGATGCCGTTGAAGCGCGCGGTCGAAGACCCGTGCGAGACCGCCGAGACCTGGCCGGGCTGGCCCTTGCCGTCGAAGAATGAACCGCCCAGGCGGTAGTCGCGCTCGTCGGCCACGGCAGTGCAGGCATTCCAGAACTCCGGGGTGCGGATCTGGTAGGCCACGTCCTCAAGCATGCGGGTGATCTTTCCGTTCTTGATCTCGTAGAACAGCTGGCCGCCGAACTGCGCGTTGTAGCGCTGCTGGTCGATCGAGAACGAACCGTCACCGATGATGTAGATGCCGTTCTCCACGTCCTTGATCATGTCCGACACGCTCAGCGGCGACTTGCCCGGCGCCATCGACACGTTGGCCATGCGCTGGAACTGCACGCTGGACCACGAGTCGGCGTAGCAGCAGCCATCGGATTCGGTCTTGCCGAGGATGTGGGCCTGGTCGCGGATGGTCTGGTAGTCCACCAGCTTGCCGTTGCTGATCAGGTCCCAGCGCTTGCACTTCACGCCTTCATCGTCGTACGCCACCGCGCCGAGGCTGCCCGGCTGGGTCTTGTCGGCGAAGATGTTCACGTGTTCGCTGCCGTACTGGAAGTGCTGCTCGCGCTTGTCCAGGGTGGCGAAGCTGGTACCGGCATAGTTGGCTTCGTAGCCGAGCACGCGGTCCAGTTCCAGCGGATGGCCGATCGACTCGTGGATGGTCAGCCAGGTGTGCGACGGATCCAGGACCAGGTCGTACTTGCCAGGCTTCACCGACGGCGCCTTCAGCTTCTCCTGCGCCTGCTTGGCCGCTGCGATGGCATCTTCCTTCATGTCGTAGGACGAGCTGTAGTTGACCACGCCGTTGGGCGTCAGCACCTTGCCGGCAGGGGCGCCATCCAGATACTCATAGCCCAGGCCCATCGGCGCGGACAGCCCTTCGCGGGTGCGGAACTTGCCGCTGGCCTTGTCGATGGCGGTGATTGTCATCGGTGCCCAGATGCGGTGCACGTCCTGGTCGATGTAGGAGCCGTCGGTGGAGGCGAAGTACTTCTGCTCGTTCACCAGGAACAGCATCGAATTGATGAAGCTGGCGCCAGCGCCCATCGCCGCGGCGTTGACGTCCAGCAGCAGGTCGACCTTCTCCTTGATCGGTACCTCCATCGCATTCTTGCGGATCGGCGTCTTCCAGCTGACCTCGCCCACACCCGGCGCCTTGGCCAGCTGCACCGGCGCGGTCTGCACGCCCGCGTTGGCCTTGGCGATGGCTGCGGCCTGCTGCGCGGCACGGGCCACGTCGGCAGTGCTGAGCGCATTGGTGGCGGCAAAGCCCCAGGCGCCGTTGACGATCACGCGGATGCCGACACCGGTGGACTCGGTGTTGACCACGTTCTGCACCTTGTCTTCGCGGGTGATCACGAACTGCCGCAGGTAGCGGCCGATGCGCACGTCGCAGTAGGTGGCGCCGGCGCCGCGTGCGGCCTGCAGGGCGGCATCGGCCAGGCGCTTCTTCAGCGCGGGGTCGAGGCTGGACTGCAGCTGCTCGGCGGCGATCGCCTTGCCGAAGAACGACGGCACGATCAGGCCGCCAGCGGTAAGCCCGGTCAGGGCCAGGAAGTCACGTCTGTGCAAGGCTGCTCTCCATGAAGGACGGGTGGCTCAAGCGCCGAGACTGCGCGCGGTGTTGATGATGTTGATGCCGTTGAAACGGGTGGTGGACGAACCGTGCGAGACCGCCGACACCTGGCCGGGTTGGCCCTTGCCGTCGAAGAACGAGCCGCCCAGGCGGAAGTCGCGTTCATCGCAGATGGCGCTGCAGGCGTTCCAGAACTCCGGCGTGCGGATCTGGTAGGCCGCATCCTCGACCATGCCGGTGATCTTTCCGTTCTTGATCTGGTAGTACAGCTGGCCGCCGAACTGCGCGTTGTAGCGCTGCTGGTCGATGGAATAGGAGCCACGGCCGTGGATGTAGATGCCGTTCTCCACGTCCTTGACCATGTCCTCGACGCTCAGCGGCGCCTTGCCCGGTGCCAGCGAGACATTGGCCATGCGCTGGAACTGCACGCTGGACCACGAGTCGGCATAGCTGCAGCCATGCGAGGCGTCGCGGCCGAGGATGTGCGCTTCATCGCGGGTGGCCTGGTAATCGACCAGGATGCCGTCGCGCACCAGGTCCCAGCGCTGGGTCTTCACCCCTTCGTCGTCGTAGCCGACCGCACCGAGGCTGCCCGGCTGGGTCTTGTCGGCGAAGAAGGTGACGATGTCGCTGCCCCAGCGGAAACCGGCATCGCGCTTGTCCAGCGTGGCGAAGCTGGTGCCGGCGTAGTTGGCTTCGTAGCCGAGCACGCGGTCCAGCTCCAGCGGATGACCGACGTTCTCGTGGATGGTCAGGAACAGGTTGGACGGATCCAGCACCAGGTCGTACTTGCCGGGCTTCACCGACGGCGCCTTCAGCTTCTCGCGTGCGTGGCGGGCGGCGGCGATGGCGTCCTCGACCGGGTCATAGGAATCGCGGTAGGCAGTGATGCCACCGGGCAGCTGCACCTTCCCGCGCGCGTCCCCGTCGAGGAACTCGTAGCCCATGCCCATCGGCGAGGACAGACCGGCGCGGGTGCGGAACTTGCCGCTGGCCTTGTCGATGGCGGTGGCGGTGAACGGCAGCCAGATGCGGTGGATGTCCTGGTCGATGAACGAGCCGTCGCTGGAGGCGAAGTACTTCTGTTCGTTGACCAGGAACAGGGTGGAATTGATGTAGTCGGCGCCCGCATTCAGCGCGGCCGCATTGAGCGACAGCAGCAGCTCGACCTTGTCCTGGATCGGCACTTCCATCGCATTGCGGCGGATCGGCGTCTGCCAACGCACCTCGCCCACCGCCGGGGTGGGTGCCAGCTGCACCGGGCGGGTCTGGATGCTGGCGTTGGCGCGGGCGATGGCCGTGGCCTGCTCGACGGCGGTGCGCACTGCCGCTTCGGTCTGCTGGTGAGTGGCGGCGAACCCCCAGGCCCCGTTGACGATCACCCGCACGCCCACACCGGAGGACTCGCGGTTGGTCACGTTGCCGACCTGGTGTTCGCGGGTGATCACCGACTGGTTGAGGTAGCGGCCGATGCGCACGTCGCAGTAGCTGGCCTTGGCCGCGCGTGCGGCGGCAAGGGCGACCTCGGCCAGGCGTCGGCGTTTGGCCGGGTCGACCGGGACCAGCAACTGCTCGGCGGCGATCAGCCGCGAATGCGGCAGGACCAGGCCCGCCAGGCCCAGACCGGAAAATGCCAGGAACTCACGTCGTTGCACTGCGTCTCTCTCTCACTTCCGTGCGGCCGGCAAAGGACCGATCCGATCACGTCAACTCCTCGACTTTCGCCAGCAGCGGCCATTCGGGCAAGTGACTGCAGTCATGGTAGGGGTGGGTTTCGGCAGGGCTGCGCCCTGCACCTGCAGAGGCCAGGGCCAGAGCAACGTCAAAAGCTGGCATTCCGTGGGATGGTGGGGCGGTGTCGGATTGCGGGGACGCCGCAAGTACGTCCCTGTAGGCTTGGCCGCGGCATCCATGCCGCGGACACCCCGCAATCCGACAC
>NZ_JBHZOP010000067.1:0-22876 GCF_042787595.1 Stenotrophomonas sp. YIM B13575
GCCCGGCGCTACCCCGCATGGCGGCTGCCCCGGTAGCGCCGGGCCATGCCCGGCGGATGCGTGGGTGCCAGCCAAGGTTGGCTGCTGCCGGGCATCGGGGCGTCCGGCCCATGACTTCCGGGGTTCGGGGCGGGGCAGGGTGGCGGGCTACAATCGAGGGTTCCACTACCAGGGGCCGCTCCATGCGCTCGAACCTGCTTGCATTCTCCGTCGTCGCCAGCCTTGGGCTGGTCCAGGTCGCCCATGCCGCTGAAGGCATGTGGGTGCCGCAGCAGCTGCCGGAAATCGCCGGCCCGCTGCAGAAGGCCGGCCTCAAACTGTCCCCGGAACAGCTGGCCAACCTGACCGGCGACCCGATGGGCGCGGTGGTCGCGCTGGGCGGCTGCACCGCCAGCTTCGTCTCCCCGCAGGGCCTGGTGGTCACCAACCACCACTGTGCCTACGGTGCGATCCAGCTGAATTCGACCGCGCAGAAGAACCTGATCAAGGATGGCTTCAACGCGCCCAAGCTCAGCGACGAACTGAGTGCCGGCCCGAACGCCCGCGTGTTCGTGCTCGACCAGATCACCGACGTCACCGCCCAGGCCAAGGCGGCCATCGCCGGCGCCGGCAAGGATCCGCTGGCCCGCAGCCGCGCGCTGGATGCCTTCGACAAGGCCCAGGTCGCCGCCTGTGAAGCCGATGCCGGCTTCCGCTGCCGCCTGTACAGCTTCTCCGGCGGCAACACCTACCGCCTGTTCCGCAACATGGAGATCAAGGACGTGCGCCTGGTCTACGCGCCCCCGGGCAGCGTCGGCAAGTTCGGCGGCGACGTCGACAACTGGATGTGGCCGCGCCACACCGGCGATTTCTCGTTCTACCGTGCCTACGTCGGCAAGGACGGCAAGCCGGCAGCGTTCTCGGCCGACAACGTGCCGTACCAGCCCAAGCACTTCCTGAAGTTCGCCGATACGCCGCTGGGCGCCGACGACTTCGTGATGGTGGCCGGCTACCCGGGCCGCACCAACCGTTACGCGCTGGCCGGTGAGTTCAACGAGACCGCCAGCTTCACCTACCCGACCATCGCCCGCCACTACAACGCGGTGCTGAAGATGATCGCCGACGCCGGCAAGGCCGACGCCGATGTCAAGGTGAAGTACGCCGCCACCGCCGCCAGCATGAACAACGTGGCCAAGAACTACCTGGGCCAGCTGGAAGGCTTCAAGCGCATCGACGCCGCCGGCCAGAAGCAGGCTGAAGAAGCGGCGGTGCTGGCGTGGCTGAAGAAGCAGGGCGCTGCCGGCAAGCCGGCGCTGGCTGCGCACGCGCAGCTGCTGCAGCACCTGGACACCAGCAAGTCGACCCGCGAGCGCGACCTGTTCGTCGGCCAGTTCAACAACACCTCGGCCGTTGGCGCGGCGATCACCCTGTACCGCCTGTCGATCGAGCGCAGCAAGCCCGACGCCGAGCGCGAAGCGGGTTACCAGGACCGTGACCTGACCACCATCGAAGGCAGCCTGAAGCAGATGGATCGCCGTTACGTGGCGAAGATGGACCAGCAGCTGCAGACCTACTGGCTGGACCAGTACGTGGCCCTGCCGGCCGCGCAGCGCGACAACGTAGTGCTGAACACGTGGCTGGCCGGCAGCGATGCCGCTGCGGTGAAGTCGCTGGTGACCAAGCTCGGCGGCACCGAGCTGGGCAGCCTGGACAACCGCCTGAAGTGGTTCAAGGCCGACCGCGCTGCGTTTGAAGCCAGCAATGATCCGGCCATCCAGTACGCGGTGGCGGTCATGCCGGCGCTGTTGAAGCAGGAAGAGCAGAAGAAGATCCGCGAAGGCGAATCGCTGACTGCCCGTCCGCTGTACCTGCAGGCCGTGGCCGACTACAAGAAGAGCCAGGGCGAGTTCGTCTACCCGGACGCCAACCTGTCGCTGCGCATCACCTTCGGCAACGTCATGGGCTATGGCAAGGACGGCGTGAAGTACACCCCGTTCACCACCCTGGAAGGTGTTGCGGCGAAGGAAACCGGTGAAGATCCGTTCGACTCGCCGAAGGCGCTGCTGGATGCGGTCAAGGCCAAGCGTTATGGCGGCCTGGAAGACAAGCGCATTGGTTCGGTGCCGGTGAACTTCCTGTCCAACCTGGACATCACCGGCGGCAACTCCGGTTCGCCGGTGCTCGATGCCAACGGCAAGCTGGTCGGCCTGGCCTTCGACGGCAACTGGGAATCGGTCAGCTCCAACTGGGTGTTCGACCCGGTGATGACCCGCATGATCGCCGTCGACAGCCGCTACATGCAGTGGATCATGCAGGAAGTGGCGCCGGCGCCGCAGCTGCTGAAGGAACTGAACCTGGCGAAATGATCCGTCTGCGGTCGCTGGCGATCTATCCACGCATGGCGTGGATCTACTGGCCGCCTCCGGTAGCGCCGGGCCATGCCCGGCGGAATCCGTAGGAAACCTGAAACCCCGTGACGCCAGTCGCGGGGTTTTTTCATGCCCGGTCCGGCGCGGTGCGCCGAACAGGTATCATCCCTGTTCCGCGTACTTCACAGGATGTGAACACTGCGCCGGAATTCCTCCCCCAAGGACCCCTTGTTCGCATGCGCATCCTGCTTGCCCGTCACGGCGAAACGCCGTGGAACGCCGAAGGCCGCTACCAGGGCCAGATCGACATCCCGCTTTCGCCCATCGGTGAGGCCCAGGCGCAGGCGCTTGGCGCCCGCCTGGCGTCGGTGGACATCACCCGTGCGGTGGCCTCGCCGCTGTCGCGCGCCCAGCGCACCGCGCAGCTGGCCCTTGGCGCCGCACGCGCCGACATGCTGCTGACCGAGCCGGAACTGCAGGAGATCGCGCACGGCGAGTGGGAAGGTCTGCTGGCCAGCGAAATCAACGAAAAAGATCCGTCGCGCCTGCAGGCCTGGCGCACTGAGCCGGACACCGTGCTGATGCCCGGCGGTGAGTCGCTGCGCCTGGTGCTGGAGCGCAGCTGGCGCGGCCTGGCCCGTGCCGTGGAAGGCCTTGGCGAACACGACACGCTGCTGGTGGTCGCCCACGACGCGGTCAACCGGGTGATCCTGTGCAAGGTGCTGGGCCTGCCGATTTCCCGCCTGTGGAGCTTCCGCCAGGCACCGACCACCCTCAACCTGCTTGAAGGCCCCGATCTGGACAGCCTGGAAGTGGTGCGCCTGAACGACTGCGCCCACCACACGCCGTTCTTCGGTGAAGCCAAGCACCGCGCACTCTGAATTTCCTGTCCTGAACCACCTGTACCTGTTGGAAGCCTTGCCGTGAAGAACACCCCGACCACTCTGGCCGAATGGCTGGATTACATTGAACGCCAGCACCCGGCAAGCATCGACATGGGGCTGGAGCGCGTGCGCACCGTGGCCACCGCGATGGGCCTGGGCACGCCGGCCAGGCACACCATCGTGGTCGGTGGTACCAACGGCAAGGGGTCCACCGTTGCCTTCATCGAAGCCATCGCGCGCGCTGCCGGCTGGAAGGTCGGTGCGTACACCTCGCCGCACCTGCTGCGCTACAACGAGCGCGTACGCATCGATGGCCAGGATGCCGATGACGCCGCACTGGTCGCTGCGTTCAACGCGGTCGAGGCCGCGCGCGGTGATGTGACGCTGACCTATTTCGAGTACGGAACGCTGGCCGCGCTGCAGTTGTTCGCCGACGCCGATCTTGATCTGGCCGTGCTGGAAGTCGGCCTTGGCGGCCGTCTGGATGCGGTCAACATCGTCGACGCCGATGTGTCGGTGATTACCACCGTGGACATCGATCACGCCGAATGGCTGGGCGAGGACCGCGAGGCCATCGGTGCCGAGAAGGCCGGCATCATCCGCGGCTGGAAGCCAGTGATCCTGGGCGAGACCGATCCGCCGTCGAGCGTGCTGGCGCGCGCCTACCTGGTGGGTGCCAACGCGATCCGCGGTGGCAGCGACTATTTCTACGAACCGATCGACGCGCAGCGTTGGCGCTGGCGCGATGTCGGCACCCGCCTGGAGCTGCCGACCCCGGCGCTGGCCGGGCCGATCCAGCTGGCCAACGCCGGTGCGGCGATCGCGGCGCTGCGTGCACTGGACAAGCCGGTGCCGCGCGCCGCATGGGCCGCAGGCGTGGCTGCGGCGCGCATCGCCGGGCGCCTGCAGGCGTTCGAGCGCGATGGCGTGCAGGTCCGCGTCGATGTCGGCCACAACCCGCAGGCGGCCGGCCAGCTGGCGCGCGCGCTGAAGGCCGAGGCGACTCCCGGGCGCACCCTGGTGGTATATGCCGCGCTGCAGGACAAGGACGCCTTGGGCGTGGTGCAGGCCCTGCAGGACGTGGTGAACGACTGGACCCTGGCCGGCCTGGATGGCCCGCGTGGGCAGAGCGCGGCGCAGTTGCAGGCGCGCCTGGCCGATACCACTGCGGCCGCTGCGGCGTTGGCCGACACGGTCGAACAGGCGCTGGCGCAGGTGCTGGCCCGTGCCGAACGCGGCGACCGGGTACTGGTGTTCGGTTCCTTCCATACCGCCGCCGCTGCGCTGCAATGGCTGCAGGCCCACGCCTGACCGCCGTTCAGCCATTACCGACGCCGTCCGGTCGCGCACCCGTATAATCGACCGCAACGTCCAGCCTGCCGCCTGCCCTACGTGGATACGCCCCTGAAACAGCGTCTGATTGGTGCCATCGTCCTGGTGGCCTTGGCCGTCATCTTCCTGCCGATGCTCGTCAAGGGCCCGGCCCCGGACAGCGGTGTGGCCAATGTGCCGATCGCCGCGCCCGATGCGCCGGCCGATGGCCAGTTCGAAACCCGTGAACTGCCGCTGGTCGCGCCTGCCGGTGGCGCCACCGGATTGCAGAGCGGCCAGGCCCGTCCCGTCGAGGAGGCCGCCGCACCGGCTGCGCCGCCGACCGTGGACACCTCGCCAGCAGTCGCCGCCGGCAACTACGCGGTGACCTTCGGCGCCTACGGCAGCCAGGCCGATGCCGATGCGGTGGTCGCCTACCTGAAGCGCTCGCAGCTTCCGGGCTTCATCGAAACCGCATCGATCAACGGTCGCCCGGCCTGGCGCGTGCGCGTAGGACCGTATGCCGACCGTGCGCAGGCCGAAGCGGGCCGGCTGCAGGCGGTGAAGGTCCGCGCCGACGTGAAGGCAGAAGTCATCACCCTCGATGCCAAGCCCTCGACCAGCGCACCGGTGGCCAGCACGCCGGCGCCCGCGCCGAGCGCCAGCACCCCCGTCGCGGCGACTGCGCCGTCGGCGACCGGCAATCCGGTGCGCAGTGAAAGCCTGCCGCCGAGCACGCCAACCGCAGCAACCGCGCCGGCCACCAAGCCGGAACCGGCCAAGCCCGTGGCCAAGCCGGAACCGAAGCCCGAGCCCAAGCCGGAAGCGACCGCCAGCAAGCCGGCCACCCCGCCGACTACGCCGGCCGCACCGGCGGCGAGCGGCGTGGGGTTTGCCGTGCAGCTCGGTGCATTCGGCCAGGCCAACGATGCCAATGCCCTGCGTGACAAGGTCCGCGCGGCAGGCTTCAGCGCCTTCGTCGAGCAGGTGCGCACCGAAAAGGGCAGCCTGCACCGGGTCCGCGTCGGGCCGGTTGCCAACCGCGCCGATGCCGAACAGTTGAAGGCGCAGGTCGCCGCCAAGGTCGGCGTGGCCGGCATGGTGCGACCGCACCCATGACCTGTACGCAGCCCCGTTGCCAGCGCCGCCGAAGGAGCGGGGCGCCATGATCGACGTGGTGCTGCTGATCGTGATCGCCGCCTCCACCCTGCTCGGGTTGCTGCGCGGCTTCGTCGGCATCGTCATCGGCACCGTATCGTGGCTGGTGGCCGCCTGGGCGGCCTTCGCCTTCGGCAACGACGCCGCACGCTGGTGGGCGGCACCGGCCGCGCCCGGCGGCGAGCATTTCATCGGCGGCTACCTCAGCGTCGGCATCGGCGTGATGATCGTCGTCGCGGTGATCGGCATGGTCATCAAGGCCATCGTCCACCGCAACATGCTGGGCAGCCTGGACCGCCTGCTGGGCGGCGTCCTCGGCGCTGTTCGTGGGGGCCTCATCGCGGCCGTGCTGGTGTTGCTGGCCGGCTTCACTCCGCTCACTGCCGAACCCTCCTGGCGCGGCTCGGCGCTGCGGCCGGTGCTGAACCCGGCCGTGGCCTGGATGAACAGCAAGCTGCCGCACTGGCAGGTGCCGGGGGCCGACCTGCTGCCCAAGGCCTTGCCGATGGACGCGCTGTCCCCATCTGCGTTGATGGAGCTGGGCAAGAGCGCCGGCGCCGGAGTGGGCAAGCCGGGGGCGACAGGCGATAATGGCGTACTCGGTCAGATAGTGGCGGGCAGCGGATGGCTGCGGCCTGCGAAGGCGGAACAGGGCGAGGCACATGATCCGGCCGAAGTGCGCCCGGACGCCCCAGCACTACCGGGCAGCATCGAGCCGGACGACCCGGCCAATGTCGACCGCAGACGCGGCGACAACTCTGGCCAGGTACGGCCACCTTCCTTGTAACTGGGCACAGCCCAGCGGAGACCTCGCATCATGTGTGGCATCGTCGGAATCGTCGGCAACCAGAACGTCGCCGGGCAGTTGTATGACGGCTTGACCGTCCTCCAGCATCGCGGCCAGGACGCGGCGGGCATCGCCACCGTCAACGGCAGCCGCCTGCGGGTGCAGAAGGCCACCGGCCTGGTCCGCGATGTCTTCGATGCACGCACCATGTCCACCCTGGAAGGCAGTGTCGGTATCGCCCATGTGCGTTACCCGACCGCCGGTTCGGAAGGCATGGACGAGGCACAGCCGTTCTACGTCAATTCGCCGTACGGCATCGCGCTGGCCCACAACGGCAATCTGATCAACACCGAGGACCTGCGCCAGCAGGTGTTCGAGCAGGACCGCCGCAACGTCAATACTGATTCGGACAGCGAAGTGCTGTTGAACGTGTTCGCCTACGAACTGGAGCAGCAGCGCCAGCTCAGCCCGGAAGCGGCCATCCGCGCGGTGGCCGGCGTGCACCGTCGCTGCAAGGGCGGCTATGCGGTGGTCAGCGTGGTGCTCGGCCTGGGCCTGGTCGCTTTCCGCGATCCGCACGGCATCCGCCCGCTGGTGCTGGGCAAGCGCAGCCACGCCGAGGGTGACGAGTACATCGTGGCCTCCGAGTCGGCTGCGCTGGACGTGCTGGGCTTCCAGCGCGTGCGTGACGTGCAGCCGGGCGAAGCACTGGTGATCACCGCGCGCGGTGAACTGTTCTCGGAAATCTGCGCCGAGCCGGCCGAACACACCCCGTGCATCTTCGAGTACGTGTACTTCGCACGCCCCGATTCGATGATCGACAACGTGTCGGTGCACAAGGCGCGCATGCGCATGGGCATCAAGCTGGGCGAGAAGATCCTGCGCCTGCGCCCGGACCACGACATCGACACCATCATCCCGATCCCGGATACCTCGCGCGATGCCGCGCTGGAGATCTCCAACGTGCTCGGGGTGAAGTACCGCGAAGGCTTCATCAAGAACCGTTACATCGGCCGCACGTTCATCATGCCGGGGCAGGGTGAGCGGGTGAAGTCGGTGCGCCGCAAGCTCAACCCGATCCACCTGGAATTCCGCAACCGCGTGGTGCTGCTGGTGGATGACTCGATCGTGCGCGGCACCACCAGCCAGCAGATCGTGCAGATGGCGCGAGATGCCGGCGCGCGCAAGGTCTACCTGGCCAGCGCCGCACCGCCGGTGCGTTACCCGAACATCTACGGCATCGACATGCCGGCCGCTGAAGAACTGGTCGCGCACAACCGCAGCATCGAGGAAATCGAAGCGCACCTGGGCTGCGACTGGCTGATCTACCAGGACATCGAAGACATGGAAGCGGCGGTGAGCGAAGGCAATCCGGCGCTGCGCAACTTCGATTCGTCGTGCTTCAACGGGCATTACCCGACGGGCATCGAGCCGGGCTACTTCGAGCGCATCCAGCAGCTGCGTTCGGACGACGCCAAGCACAAGCGCCGCGCCTGAGGTCCAGGCGGTGATCGACGTGCCTGACGTCGGCGGCAATCTGCTGCGCGCTGCGCAGCAGTGCCTGGCCGAAGCCGATCCCCTGCACAAGGTCGCACTGACCCAGGCCTACGCGGCGGCGTTCCGCGCCGGCCGGCTGCATGTGCCGGCCGATGCGCCAGCAGCCGAACCGATCCGCATGCCGGGCCGACCGCCGCAGCTGCTGATGGTGCATCCGCGTGAAGTGCCCCGGCGCGGCCTGGGCGGGGTGGAGGGGCGCGCGGCGTTCATCCATGCCATCGCCCATATCGAGCTCAATGCGATCGACCTGGCCTGGGACGCGGTGTACCGCTTCCGTGGTCTGCCGGCAGCGTTCCACGCCGACTGGGTGAGCTGCGCCGACGACGAATCGCGCCACTTCATGCTGCTGCGCGAGCGCCTGCTGGCGCACGGCCATGAGTACGCCGATTTTCCTGCGCACAACGGCCTGTGGGAAATGTGCGAGAAGACCGCGCACGACGGCCTCGCGCGCATGGCGCTGGTGCCGCGCGTGCTGGAAGCGCGGGGGCTGGACGTGACCCCGGGCATGATCGACAAGCTGCGCAATGTCGGCGACGGTGACACCGCCGATGTGCTGGAAGTGATCCTGCGCGAGGAGGTTGCACACGTTGCCGCCGGATCGCGCTGGTTCCGCTGGTACTGCGAGCGCGCCGGCGTCGAACCGCGTGCGCGTTTCAGGGAACTGCTGGTCGAGTATGCCGGTGGCTACCTGCACGGGCCGTTCAATATGGAAGCGCGCCTGCTGGCTGGGTTCGATGCGGATGAGCTCGCCAATCTGATCGAGCAGGCGGGTTGACCGGCGTCGGTTGATCCATCATCCACGCATGGCGTGGATCTACTGCAAGGCCGGTGCCCCGGTGGATGAGGTCCACCCGCCACCCCAGTAGATCCACGCCATGCGTGGATGCCGTTCACCCGTTCGGCAACACCACGCGCCTGCCATCCACCGTCGGCCGGTTGATGTAGAACAGCCCCGGTCCAGGCCGATACGGCAGCTCGCTGACACCAGCATCAGCGGTGTAGGTCAGGGCGGTATCGCCCAGCGCATCGAAATTCCAGTGGGCGGACTGCATCAGGTAACGGCGGCGCAGCAGCGCTTCCTGCGTCGGGGTCAGCGGCTGGCCGGCGATCAGGCGGCGCGCGATCGGCTGCAGCGCGCTGGGCAGTTCCCAACCCGCCACCTCGGCGGCGTCGGCGGTCCAGGTCACGCCGGCATCGATGGCGTGCTTCTGCATCACCTGCAGCGCCACCAGCTGATAGCGCCAGTCGATGGGCCGGTGCAGCACCACCGCAGCGGTGGCGTACAGCACCGGCGACAGCAGCACGCTGCGGCTGCCCGCGCGTCGTTGCTGCTGCCACTGGTGCCAGACATCGACCCACACTTCCTTCGGGCTCAGCCCCAGCTGCTGCCGCCAGCGTTCGGCGTCGGCCTGTGCTTCAGCGTAGGCGGTCGTCGCCTGCAGCAGGGTCAGTGGCGGTGTCTGGTAGTCCTCCACGCCGGGCCGGCGCAGCTGCTGCCGTCGCGGCCGGCTGAGCAGCTTGGGCCCTTCCTCCACCTGGTCGTAGCCACCACCGATGTTGGCGTGCACGCCGGGCAGTGCGATTTCGCGATGGGCAGGTGCGACAGTGGTCAGCGCATAGTGCTGGCGATGCTCATCACGCGCGCTGAGCTGCAACACCGCCTCGGCGATGCCCGCGGGCAGGGCGATGCGGGGATGCTCATCGGCGCGTCCGCCGTTGACGGCGACCACCGTGTCGAACAGGCCGATGAAGCGCAGTGTTGGCCGCGGCAGGGCGAAATCGGCGCTGCACGAAAGCCCGGCCTGCTGCAGCAGCTGCCGCCAGCGCGCGGCATCCCACCCGCGCAGGTGGTTGGCCACATCGCGCGCGGCGGCCGCGCCCCGCGAATAGCCGAACAGATCCAGCTGCACGCTGTGCAGTGGCGCGCGCCACTGCGAGGCAAGTGCCGACAGTGCCGCCGGCAGCAACACCTGCAATGCACGCTGCACCTTCGCCTGCACGCCGCTGGCGCCAATCCCGAAAGCCAGACCGATCAGGTCGTCCTCGGCATTGTCGCGGGTGCCGACACCTTCAACATAGATCGCCAGCGACGGTGCGCTGCCCGGTGTGCGCCGGCTGTCCGGATACAACTGGTGCAGGCGCGCGATGTTGGTGGCGCCGTTGTCGTAGCTGCTGGTCAGCCGGCTCTGGTAGGTCGAATCGTCATCGGCGCGGAGCAGGGCGGGGCGCGGTCGCGGCACCTGCCGGTGACCCTGGGCCAGGTTGTGCGCGTTGTTGCGGGTGCCGTCGAAGAACAGGCCGATCCGCAGCAGGCCCGGATCAGCCGTCATGTCACTGCTGTGCTGGCCTGGCGCCATGTGCATCCCCTGTCGTGGCCGCGTCACGGTAGCGCGAAAGCCGTGTATTGGCGATGTGCAGTGACGCTTTTGACCTCACTGAACGCAGATGCGGTCGATCACAGATCGCGATTTCCATTCCCCTCATCTATTGAATTCACACGCCCTGCGCAGGCCTGATGGCCGAACCCGGCACCCCGGGTCGTGCTGCATCAACGCTGTCCACTTCACTCCAAGGAGCGACAAGATGATGTCCAGATCGATAGGTAAAGCGACAGGTGGTCTGTTGTTGGGATTGTCGGTAGCGGCGGCCGCGAGTGCGGCGCCGTTGTTCGAGCCGGTCACCGTGCTCAGCCGGGCATCGGCCACCAGCGAGCCGGCACTGGGGCGATTGCTGGCCACCCCGTCCACCGCCGCCGTACAGGAAGTGCGTGTCGATGCTGCCGCCACCGCGCAGCCGCAGCTGGAATTCGAGCTGCTCGGGCAGAAAGTGCAGGCCGTTCGCAGCAAGGTCGAGGCGCTGCCGGATGGTGGCAGCGTCTGGTATGGCCAGTTGCGCGCGCCGTCCGATCGCCTGCAGGCGGCCACGTCCAATGGCCAGGACGATCCGGGCAATTCGCTGATCCTGGTGCGCTCGGGCAACACCCTCACCGGCTCGATCCGCAAGGACGGCAAGCTGTATCGCCTGCGTCCGCTGGGCAATCGCCATGTGCTGGTCGAGGTGGATGAATCGCGGATGCCGGCCGACCATCCGGCCGACTACAACCAGTTGCCGAAGATCGCCATGCCGGCCAATGATCGCCTTGGCACCGCGCAGGCCTCGTCGGGAAGCCCGGCGACCATCCGCGTGCTGGTGGTGGCGACCAACGCTGCAGTGACCGCCTACGGCGGCAACATGCAGTCGCTGGTGCAGCTGGCCGTTGCCGAGTCCAACCAGGGGTATACCAACAGCAACGTGGGCCTGACCCTGCAGCTGGCCGGTTATGAAACCACCAGCTACACCGAGTCCGGCAATTTCACCACCGACCTGTCGCGCTTCCGTGGCACCAGCGACGGCTACATGGACAGCATCCACACCAGCCGCAACAACACGGCTGCCGACGTCGGCGTTCTGCTGATCAACAACACCAGTTACTGCGGGCTGGCCTCGGGCATCGGCTCCACGGCGTCGACGGCGTTTGCCGCGGTGTACTGGGATTGCGCCACCGGCTACTACTCGTTCGCCCATGAAATCGGCCATCTGCAGAGCGCACGGCACGATATCGCCAGTGATCCGAGCACGTCACCGTATGCCTATGGCCATGGCTATCGTTATGAGCCGGCCAGCGGGTCGCGCTGGCGCACGATCATGGCCTACGACTGCTCGGCCGGCTGTCCGCGGCTGAACTACTGGTCCAATCCGAACATCAGCTACAACGGCGTGCCGATGGGCATCGCCAGCAGTGCCGACAACCAGCGCGTGCTGGTCAATACCAAGGCCACCATCGCGGCCTTCCGCTGAGGCCAGGCGCCGACCAGGGTCGGCGTCTATCAGGGTGGGACCACCTGCTCTGGTAGATGCCAACCTTGGTTGGCACCCTGCGATCGATCATTCGCGGCTGAGCGTATCCAGCGTCCAGCCGTTGGCATCCACGCGCAGCACCGAGCCCTGTTCGTACCAGTCGCCCAGCACGATGCGGGTGCAGCTGCGTCCGCCGGCCTGCAGGGTGTGGATCGCCGGGCGATGGGTATGGCCATGGATCATCGTGTCCACGCCGTGGCGCACGTAAGTGGCTTCCACTTCGGCCGGGGCCACGTCGGTGACCGTTTCGAACTGCGCACGATCGCCCTGTTTCATTTCCGACTGGCGCGCCTGGCTCGCATCGCGCGCTTTCTGCGCGAAGGCGATGCGCGCTTCCAGCGGCTGCGACAGGAACTGCGCCTGGAAGACAGGGTCGCGGGTCTGGGCGCGGAACTGCTGGTAGGGAATGTCATCGGTGCACAGCAGGTCGCCGTGCTGCAGCAGCACCGGGCGGCCGTACAACTCGATCATGCACGGGTCCGGCAGGATCCGAAGGCCGGCGCGGCGGGCATAGTCTTCGCCGAGCAGGAAGTCACGGTTGCCGCGGATGAAGAACACCGGCACGCCACTGTCGGACAGTACCTTCAGTGCATCGGCCACCGCATCGGCTGCGGCCGAGGGGGTGTCATCGCCGATCCAGGCTTCGAACAGATCGCCAAGGATGTACAGCGCGTCGGCGCCGGGCGCCTCCTCGCGCAGGAAGCGCAGGAACAGGTCGGTGATGGCCGGACGGCTGGGGTCCAGATGCAGATCGGAGATGAACAGCGTGGTCATGCGGATATTCTAGGGCATCGCTTTGCCGGTAGCGCAGGGCTCTGCCCCGTCGCAGGGCGTCACACCGGCAGCGGCAACCAGGCCAGGCTGGCCGAGGCCAGCAGTGCAGCGATGCCGGTGGCCGCCAGAACGTCGCTCGGATAGTGCAGGCCCAGTACGACGCGCGACAGGCCCACGCCGAAGGTGAACGGCACCAGCAGCGGTGCCAGCCAGGGGTAGTAGGCCAGCGCAACGATGGTGAACGACACCGCGTGCAGGGTATGCCCGGACGGGAAACTGAACTCATCCAGTGGCGCCACCCAGGCACGGATACGCAGGTCGGCCGCGTACGGCCGCGGTCGCCGGGTCCAGCGTTTCAGCCCCTTGTACAGCAGCAGCGCGGCCAGCCCGGTGGCGGCCATGTGCACCGATGCACGCAGGCCGTCGAAGCCATCAATGAGCACCAGCGCGCCCATCAACATGTACCAGAACACGCCATCGCCGAGCCGGCTGATGATCGAGAACACGCGCCGCACGCGGCGACGTCGGCAGTAGTGGTTGGCGCGGCGGCACAAGCGCGCTTCGCGGCCGGCCAGCAGTTCAAGCGGCGTGGTGCGCATGTCCGCTCCTCCGTGCATTGGCCAGTTCCGCCAGCAGGCTTTCAAACTCCGCCACCACCTGCTGTGGGTGCAGCCGTTTCATCGCCCGTGCCGCGTTGCCGCCCAGTTCACGGCGCAGGGCATCATCGGCAGCCAGTTGAACCGCTGCCTGCACGAACTGCTCGTCGCCATCCACCGCCGCACCGTTCTCGCCGTTGCGCAGGTACTCGCGGGCCGCGCCGTAGTCGAAAGCGACCGTGGCCAGGCCGCTTGCCATGCTTTCCAGTGTCACGTTGCCGAATGTCTCGCTGCGGCTGGGGAACAGGAACAGATCGCCACTGGCGAAATGTCGGGCCAGGGCATCGCCGCGCTGGATGCCGCAGAAGATGAAATCGGGATTCTCATGGGCCAGCTTCTCGCGCGCCGGGCCATCGCCGACCCAGATGAAGCGTGCTTTCGGGCGCACCTGCTGCAGCTTGCGGAAGGCCTTCACCGCCAGGCCGAGGTTCTTTTCGGCGGCGATGCGGCCAACGTAGATCGCCGCCAGCCCCGTACCATCGATGCCCCATTCTTCGCGCAGCGCCGGGTCGCGGCGCGACGGATCGAACTGCTGGTTGTCGACCGCACGCGCGAGCAGGCGCACACGCTCGAAGCCCTGCTCGGTCAGGAATTCCTGCAGTTCGCGGGTGGGCACCAGGGTCGCATCGGCCTGGTTGTGGAAGCGGCGCATCCAGCGCATTGCCGCCGACTGCAGCCACGCCACGCCATAGTCGGGCAGGTATTCGTCGAAGCGGGTGTGGAACCCGGTGGCTACCGGAATGCCCAGGCGGCGCGCGGTGCGCAGTGCCGACCAGCCCAGCGGACCTTCGGTTGCCACGTAGATCGCGTCCGGGCGCTGCTGCCGCCAGTGCCGGCCCAGCCGGATCGGTGCCGGCAGGCCGAAGCGCAGGCCCGGATAGCGCGGCAGCGCTGCACCCGGTACCAGCAGGGTGCCCGGTGCCGCCTCCAGCGCTTCGCTGGCCTGTCGCGGGCGGATCAGGTCGACCTCGTGGCCGGCGGCGCGCAATCCCAGCTCCAGGCCCTGCACGGTCAGTGCGACGCCGTTGATCTCCGGCGGGTAGGTTTCGGTGACGATGGCATAGCGCATGGCGGGCCTCCGGTTTTACGCATGCTCGGGCCTGGCGATGTAGCCGACATGACCGCTTTGCGACAGCGTGATGACGGCCACGCCGGGCGCCGCCGGCGTAGTTCAGGGGCACCAAAAAACCACGGCCCCGCAGGGCCGTGGTCATGGTTGTGCGCCGGTGCGTGGATCAGAAGCGCTGCTGGTACTTCATGTAGATGAAACGACCGATGTCAAAGCCGCCGTAGTAGGAGAAGTTGGAACTTGGCTGGCTGTACAGGATCGGTCCCTGGCGAGCGAACACATTGTTGGCGCCGATCGAAACGGTGGCGCTCCACGGCAGGGTGTAACGCGCCTGCACATCATGGAACGTGACCGAACCGCGTCGGTTGTAATCGCGGCTGCCGCTGTACCAGGGCGCGCGCTGGTCCGGATGGGAACATTCGTCCGGATGGTCCTTTGCGTCCAGGCAGCGTTCCTTGACTGCGGAGAAGTAACGCAGGCTCCAGCTGAGGCCGACGTTGCCCTGTTCCCACCCCAATGACGCGTTGGAGCGGACCCGGAAACCAATGCCATCGTTGGTGGCGATGCCATTGCTGGGAATCGGCGGCACATCCGCCTCGTTGGTGGTCCGCTCTTCGGCGGCAACCACATAGGTGGTCTTCCAGTCGGCGCGCAGCGTGCCCCAGCGGGTTTCGAGTTTGTGGCCGATCTCCAGGTCATAGCCTTCGGCCTGGCGGAAACCGCTGTTGCGGTTGCCGAAGCTGAGCTTGTCGATGATGCCCAGTTCCGGGTCACGGGTGAAACCGCCGCAACGTTCGGCGATGCCCAACTCGTAGCAGTCGCGGAGGATGTCATTGGGATGGTCGGAAACGATCGTGTTCTCGATGCGGATCTTCCACCAGTCCAGCGAGATGTTCAGCCCTTCGGCGAACGTGGGGCTCCAGACCAGGCCCAGTGTGCGGCTGGTCGAGGTCTCCGGCTCCAGGTCCGGATTGGAGCCGTTGGTGAAGGGCCGCGGCGTCTGCCCGCTGCTGCTGGTGATCGGCTCGTTGCCCTGGCCGAGCTGGCGGTAGGTGTCCGCATTGGCGATGTCGGCGGCGCAGCGTGCACGCACCTCCGGGCTGCTGGCGGCTGCACCGTAGACGGTGTCGCAGGGATCGCGGAAGCCGGTGGTGAAGGTTTCAGAACCACCGCCATACAGGTTGGAGATGGTCGGTGCGCGGAAGCCCTGGGCCCAGGTGCCGCGGACCAGCAGCTGGTCGATCGGCTTCCAGGTGAAGCCGAACTTGCTGTTGAGGGTGCCGCCGAAGGTGGTGTAGTCCGAGTATCGGGTAGCGGCGCTCAGGCTCAGCTCACGCGCACCGGCCAGGTCGCGAAGCACCGGCACGCTCAGCTCCAGGTAGGCCTCGTCTACACGGTAGCCACCGCCGGTGGGGCCTGCGGCCAGGTTGGTGGTGGCACCGGTCTGTGCCAGCGCATCGGGGATGAAGCGGCCATCCTCGCGGCGGCTCTCCGCACCCACCGCGAAGCCCAGTTCGCCGGCCGGCAGCGTGGCGAGACTGCCGCTGAGGCTGGCGAACAGGTTGCGGGTAGTGGTACGGCCGCGGGTGAGTTCTTCTGGGAACAACCAGTCCTGCAGTTCCGGGTTGCCGGTCAGGCCATAGGGATCATCCTGGCCATAGGGCACCAGCGGGTTCCAGGGCCTGCAACCGGCGATCGGCGCCTCCGGTGTACCGCACTCGACCTTGCCGGTTGCCGGATTGTAGAAGGACGGCCCGGTGGCATCGGCGACGCGTTGCTTGTGCAGGTTGCCGGTGGCGCGTTGGATCAGTTCGCTGCGGTTGTACTGGTAGCCGGCTTCCCAGTCGAAATCGCGACCGCCGAAGGCGAAGCTGCCCTCGAACGCCGCCACGCCCTGCCAGGAGGTCAGTTCGCTGGTACTGACCCGCGGAATCTCCCAGGTACGGCGGTTCCAGTCCACATCGCTGGGCGTTTCGTAGCCGTGATGGCTGCCGAACGGGTTGAACCAGCTGTCGACGGACATCGGCGTGATGCCGGCTGCGCCGGACTGGAACGGGTAGCCGGCCACCTGACGCCTGGTGGTGCGTTGGTTGTAGGCCAGCTGGGTGTTGAAGCGGACCTGGTCGTTCAGATCCACGCGCGCGTCAACGAAGATCGAGTCGCGCTTGATCGGTGTCTGCAGGTGCATCTGTTCGTTGCTGTTGCTGACATCACCGGTGAACGGGGTGTTGTCGCTGAGATGGAAGCTGTCCGGACCTCCCGGCTGGCCGCCACGGTCGAGCGAATAGCTGCAGCCGCGGCTGTTGCTGCAGCCCGGACCGTTGAAGCCGGTAATGCGGCCCCACTGGCCGACCGTGGTCCAACCATCGTCCGGATGACGATCGGTATAGGTGTAGGCACTGAAGCCCCGGT
Source organism: Stenotrophomonas sp. YIM B13575 (assembly GCF_042787595.1). Lineage (NCBI taxonomy): Bacteria > Pseudomonadati > Pseudomonadota > Gammaproteobacteria > Lysobacterales > Lysobacteraceae > Stenotrophomonas > Stenotrophomonas sp. YIM B13575. The sequence goes on from NZ_JBHZOP010000067.1 coordinate 16,854, forward strand.
CCTTCGCCCACACGCCCTTTTCTTCGACATGCTCGGCGGCGAGGCTGATCGAGGCGCGTTCATTCGACCAGCCTGCAACCACGTCGTACTGGGTGCGGGCGCCATCGCCTTCGCTGAACTGGCCATGGTAGACGCTGGCGGTCACGCCCTCGACGTTGCGGCGGGTGATGATGTTGACCACGCCGGCCATGGCATCGGAACCGTAGATGGCCGATGCGCCATCCTTCAGAACTTCCATGCGCTCCACGGCAGCGGCAGGAATGCTGGAGATGTCCTGGTAACCACTGGTCGTCATGCCCAGGCGTTTGCCATTGATCAGCACCAGCGTGCGCTGTGCACCCAGGCCGCGCATGTCCACGTAACTGCCACCGGCGGTTTCGCCAGCACTTAGGGGGCTGGCACGGCTGATTGCCGGGCTGCCGGTTGCGGTCAGGTTCTGCAGGATGTCGGCGACGGAATTGAAGCCTTGCCGCTCGATGTCAGCGCGGCTGATGGTCAGCACGGGCTGTGCGGTTTCCAGATCGACCTGGCGGATGCGCGAGCCAGTGATCTCGATGCGGTCCAGGGTGGTGGCTTCAGCGGAATCCTGGGCGAATGCGGGAACGGCCAACGCAGTGGTGGCGGTCATCGCAAGCACTCGGCGGATCGCCAACCCAAGTTCGGGAATACGGATGGTCATGGGTCTCTCTCTCTTCCAATTCATCGGTGCGCGGCCAAGCAGGGCGGCGCCAGTTCCACCGCAGGCGGTGGACGTTCAAACCTAGTGAAGGCCCGCAGGCAGAAGTAGAGGAAAGCGACGAAAGCGCCCGGATCGGTGATGACGCTTTTGTACAAAGCGGAAGCGAATCAATCGATTGCTCGGTCATGTGGTGTTCCGGCTGAAGGTGTGCCCGGGCTCGCGTGCTGGATTGAAAGCGTCAAGGCCGATGTGGATGGCGACAACCTGCGCAGGCAAAAAAAAACCACGGCCCCGAAGGGCCGTGGTCATGGTGTTGCGTCAACGCGTGGATCAGAAGCGCTGCTGATACTTCATGTACATGAAACGACCGATGTCGTAGCCACCGTAGTAGGAGAACGACGAATTCGGCTTGCTGTACATCACCGGGCCTTCCTTGCCGAACACGTTGTTGGCGCCAACCGACACGGTGGCATCCCACGGCAGGTTGTAACGGAACTGCACGTCGTGGAAGGTGACCGCGCCACGCTGGTTGTAATCGCGCGTGCCCTTGATCCACGGAGCCATGAAGCCCGGATCGGAGCACTCATCCGCGTAACGGGTAGCGTTGAGGCAACGCTCCTTCACGCCGGAGTAGTAACGCGCGGTCCAGCTGACGCCGAAGTCGCCGATATCCCAACCCAGCACCAGGTTCGAACGCACCCGGAAGGCCAGGCTGGTGCTGGTGCCGATGGTGTTGGCCACGCCGTTGATCGGGGTGGGAACCACGCCGGTATCGTTGGTCGAGCGGTACACGTTCTTGCTGACGTAGGTGCTGGTCCAGCCAGCGCTCAGCTTGCCGTAGCTGGTATCGACGCGGTAGCTGACGTCCAGGTCGTAGCCTTCGGTCTCGGCGAAGCCGGCGTTGCGGTTGCCGAACTTCAGGCCAGTGACGATGCCGGTGGCCGCGTCGCGGGTGAAGCGGCTGCAACGTGCTGCGATACCCTGCTCGTAGCAGTCGGTGAGGATCTGGTTCGGGCTGTCATCGACGATGGTGTTGTCGATGCGGATCTTCCACCAGTCCAGCGCAACGTTGAGGTTGCTGACGAAGGTCGGGCTCCACACCAGGCCCAGCGTCTTGCTGGTCGAGGTTTCCGGGGTCAGCTGCGGGTTGGAACCGGAAACGAACGGCGTCGGCGTTGCGTCCTGCGCGGTGGTCACCGGCGTGTTGCCCTGGCGCAGCTGACGGAAGTTGCCGGCATCGGCGATGTCGCGTGCGCAGCGTGCGCGGACTTCAGGACTGTTCTTGGAAGCGCCGAACACGGTGTCGCAGGGATCGCTGAACTGCGCGAAGGTTTCCGAACCGCCGCCGTACAGGTCACTGATGGTCGGTGCGCGGAAGCCTTCGGCCCAGGTGCCGCGGACCAGCAGCTGGTCGATCGGCTTCCACTTGAAGCCGAACTTGCTGTTGAGGGTGTTGCCGAAGGTGTTGTACTCGGAGAAACGCGTTGCGGCGCTGATGCTCAGTTCCCTGGCACCCGGCAGGTCGGCCAGGATCGGCACGTTGAGCTCCAGGTACGCTTCCTTCACCGTGTAGCTGCCGCCGGTCGGGCCAGCGGCCAGGTTGGTGGTGGCACCGGTCTGGGCCAGCGCGTCAGGCGTGTACTTGCCATCTTCCTTGCGGCTTTCGACGCCGAAGGCAAAGCCCAGGTCGCCGGCCGGCAGGGTCATGATGCTGCCCGACAGATTGGCGAACGCATTCTTGGTGGTGGTGCGGCCGGTGGTTTTTTCGGCCGGGAACAGCCAGGACAGCAGTTCTTCGTTGCCGGTCAGGCCGTTCGGGTCATTCTTGCCGAACGGCACCAGCGGGTTCCACGGCTTGCAGCCATCGATGACCGCGCCCTGGCGGCCGCACATCACCTTGCCGGTGGCCGGGTCGAGGAACGACGGGCCCACGGCATCACGCACGCGCTTCTTGTGCAGGTTGCCGGTGGCGGTGGCGGTCAGCTCGTTGCGGTTGTACTGGTAGCCCACGTCCCAGTCGAAGTAGCGCTCGCCGATCTCGAAGGCACCATCCAGCGACACCACCGCACGATAGGTCTTCAGTTCGCTGGTGCTCACGCGCGGCACTTCCCAGGTGCGGCGGTTCCAGGACACTGCGGTCGGGTTGGCATAGCCGTGCTGGCTGCCGAACGGATTGAAGTAGCTGTCCCTGGACATCTGGCCCGTGGCGTTCGGGTCATTGGGAATGGACACCGAGCTGGACTGGGTCGGGTAGCCGGCGATCTGGCGCTCGGAAGAACGCTTGTTGTAGCCGAACTCGGTGCGCAGGTTGATGTCATCGGTCAGCTTGAAGCGGCCATCGAAGTACACCGAATCACGCTTGATCGGGTACATGACGTGCATCTGGTCGTTGGCATTGCTGACGTCACCGGTGAACGGCGTTGCATCGGTCAGGTGGTAATTGGCCGGGTTGGTCGGGTCGGCACCACGGTTGAGCGAGTAGCCGCAGCCCAGCCGGGTATCGGTGCAGCCCGGGCGGCCCTTCAGGCCGGTGATCTGGCCGTACTGGCTCAGCGTGGTCCAGTTGGACGGGTCATTGGGGTTGTGGTCGCTGGTACCGTACTTGCTGAACCAGCGGTCACGTGCCCACACGCTCTTTTCTTCGGAGTGCTCCAGCGCCAGCGTCAGCGACACGCGGTCGTTGCTCCAGCCACCCACCACGTCGAAGCGGTCGCGCGCGCCGTCGCCTTCGCTGTACTGGCCGTGGTAGACGTTGGCGGTCACGCCGTTGACGTTGGAACGGGTGATGATGTTGACCACGCCGGCCATCGCATCGGAGCCGTAGATGGCCGAGGCGCCATCCTTCAGCACTTCGATACGCTCCACCGCCGACACCGGCAGCGAGGACACGTCCTGCAGGCCCGAGGTGCTGATGCCCAGGCGCTTGCCGTTGACCAGCACCAGGGTGCGCTGCGCGCCCAGGTTGCGCATGTCGATATAAGTGCCGCCGGTGTTCTCGCCCGAGCTCAGCGCGTTTGCGCGGCTGATCGCCGGGCTGCCCATCGCGGTCACGTTCTGCAGGATGTCGGCAACGGAGCTGAAGCCCTGGCGTTCGATATCGGTACGGCTCAGGGCCAGCACCGGCTGCGCCGTTTCAACGTCCACCTGGCGGATGCGCGAACCGGTGATCTCGATGCGGTCCAGGTTGGTCGGCGAGGCGGTGCTGCTGCTCTGGGCGAACGCCGGCAGCGCAGCCAGCGTCGCGGTGGTTGCCAGGGCGTAGCGGATGGCCTGCCCCAGTGCGGTGGTGCGTGAAGTCATGACGAGCTCTCTCTCTCGGGTCGTGCAAAGGACGCCAAAACGGGCGTCGAAGGAATCGGCAGGTCCAGGACCGAGCCGATGACCCGATAGTAGTCTCGTTGGTTAATGCTATGTAAAGAGCGCGTGTCGGTTTGTGTCGTTACGCATCATGCGCTTTCACCAAACGTGAACAAAAGCAGGGGTTTACGTCAGAACGAGTCGCACGCCGCCGAAGCCTGCTGCTGCGTTGCAGCAGGAATTGGCGGTCGATTGCGCGGACTGTAACGAAATGTAATCGGGCGCCGACGGCGATGCGTGGGCGCCCGGCGCCCTGCTCAGACCACGAACGGACGGAACTGGATGCCCAGCCCGGCGATGCCTTCGGTCTCGCCGATCAGGTCGGCGCGCAGCAGCGGCCGCGCATCGATGAAGGCCTGCGGCACGATCAGCGACAGGCGGCTGTCGTCGGCGGTCAGTTCCAGCGCCGGCAGTGGTGCGTCTTCATGCGCGCGGTTGAGCAGTACCGCCAGGCGCAGCAGGGCAGCCAGGCGCCGTGCCGTCAGCAGCAGGCGTTCGGGAATGGCATCGAAGGCGGTCTTGCTGATGCTGCGGCGGTGATTGCGCACCAGCGTCGCCAGCATCTGCTGTTCCTGCCGCGAGAAGCCGGCGATGTCCGAGTTCTCCAGCACGTAGCTGCCATGCACGTGGTAACCGCTGTGGGCGATCATCAAGCCCAGTTCATGCAGGCGCGCGGCCCAGCCGAGCATGCGTGCATCATCGGCATCCAGCTTCCAGCGTTCCTGCACCTGCTCCAGCAACGACAGTGCGGTGTCCTGTACGCGGCCGGCCTGCACCGTGTCGATGCCATAGCGATGGGTGAGGGCGGCCACCGATTCATCGCGCGGGTCGTTGTCACCGGCACGGCCGAGGATGTCATAGAGGATGCCCTCGCGCATCGCGGCCTTGCTGACCAGCAGCTTCTGCAGGCCCAGTGCCTGGAAGGCGGCCTCCAGCACCAGGATGCCGCCGGCGATGATCGGGCGGCGATCGCTGGACAGGCCGGGCAGCACGATGTCGTCGATCTTCTTGGCCTTCAGCAGCTCATCGCGGAGCTGCGGCAACGCCTCGGCGGTGATCGCACCCTTGCTCAGCTTCATCGTCGCGCAGATTTCGCTGATGGCCTTGTGGGTGCCGGACGAGCCAAGGGCTTCCTGCCAGCCCAGCGCGCGGTATTTGCTGGCGAAGGGCTGGAACTCCCGGCCGATCTCGGCCAGTGCGTCCTTCCAGCGCTTCTTGCTGAGTTTGCCGCCCGGGAAGAAGCGGCGGGTGCTGGCGATGCAGCCGGCCTGCAGGCTCTCGCGCTCCAGGGTCTGCATGCCCTTGCCGATGATGAACTCGGTCGAGCCGCCGCCGATGTCGATGACCAGGCGATGCTGGTCGGGCTTGGGCGGTTGTGCATGGGCCACGCCCAGATAGATCAGGCGCGCCTCTTCGCGGCCACTGACCACTTCGATGGCATGCCCGAGCGCGGTTTCGGCCGGCATCAGGAAGGCCTGCGGCGAACGCAGCTGGCGGACCGTGTTGGTGGCCAGTGCACGCACGCGATGCGGCGGGACGTTGCGGATGCGCTGGCCGAACCGGGCCAGGCACTCCAGCGCGCGCTGCCGCGCTGCCGCGGAGAGTCCGCCCTTGCCGTCCAGGCCATCGGCCATGCGCACGGTTTCGCGCAGGCGGTCGATCACCCGCAGCTGGCCAAGCGTGTAACGCGCGATGACCATGTGGAAACTATTGGAGCCAAGGTCGATGGCGGCCAGCAGGTCGCCATCCTGCAATGCGGGCGGAGTCGTGGTGGTATGCGGCATGGGCGAATGTTAGCCGAAGGGGCGGTGAACTCGTCACCGCGTGGCCTTCACATTTTGTGGGGGGAGTGCGGCAGGGCTGCGCCCTGCACCCGCAGAGGCCGAAGCAACGTCAACGTCACAAGCGGGCTATCCGTGGGAGGGCGGGGTGGGTCCGGTTGCGGGGGACGCTGCAAGTACGTCCCTGTAAGCTTGGCCGCGGCATC
>NZ_JBHZOP010000068.1:0-32463 GCF_042787595.1 Stenotrophomonas sp. YIM B13575
CGGCGCCGCCGGCGGCGCCACGGCCGAGCTGGCCCAACTGCTGAGGGATGGGGTGGGATTCGTGACCCGACTGGCGCTGGACACTGGCGAGTACGTGGCATGGGTCATGAACACCGAAAGCCGCGCACTGAGTCGTTACACCCAGTATCCATTCAACAGCTTCGCCAAGATCGGCGGTCGCTACTACGCCGCGGCTGCGGACGGCTTGCATCGGCTTGATGGCGACGACGACGACGGCACACCGATCGCTGCGCGGCTGCGGCTGGGCCTTTCTGCTCTGGGCACGCGCCGCCTGAAGCGACTGCCCGAGGCATTGGTCGGTTACACCGCTTCGGGGGCACTGCTGCTGCATGTGATCACGGTCAACGAGCAGAGCGGTCAGAAGGAAGCGGCCATATACCGAATCCTGGAGCGTCCGGCGTCGAGCGAGCGGGAAACCCGCTGGAAGCTGGGAAAGGGGATCAAGGCCGTCGACTTCGACTTCGTGATCGAGAACGTTGACGGCGCCGACTTCGAGCTCGCAGCCATCGACTTCAGGCCGATCTATCTTGATCGCCGGACCAGGGGATGACCATGGCAGGACCTTGTTTCTGGCGCGAGCCATTCAACCTTGTTCAGGACTGCGGTGAAGACCCTCAGCCCAGCGACTGGATTCTCACCTTCAACAACGGATACGTGGACGGCGAAGAGGCGGCCTTGCTTCCAGGCTTCGTCCCAGGTGGCGATTTCATGCTGACGATTGAAGGCGACGTGGACGGTCGCACGCTCGAGATGCGCTATCTCAATGCCAGCGACCGCTATGACTCGTACTACATGGGCAACCCGACCAGCTACAACGGCCCCGATGGGGCCGCCGCCGTAGCAACGCAGGGTTCGAATAGTTGGGACGTATCGATCTACGTCCTGTGGAGCTGACCGGAGAAGCATGAATGGCAACTACCTGGTGTCCTGACCTGTCGGCGGATGCCGCAATCACGCTGGTCGGTAGCGCGCATGACAAGTTCATGGAGCTGGGCTCGACCACGTACAACATGGCCGTGTCCAATCTGCAGGGCCTCAACAGCGTCCGGCTGGATCCGATCGACTTCAACGTTGACTTCCGCTTCGCGGATCCGCAGGCCACGTTCCAGCGGCCGCGCCGCCCCGACCTGGATGAAGAGGCCCTGGAATTCCGCGCCCCGGATGTGCCCCTACCCAGCGCGCCGGGCTTCGTTGCCGCCCCGATCTCGATCAGCGAAGCGCCCGAGCTCGACGCCCAACCACCGACGCTGGCGTTTGGAGCGAAGCCCACCACGCCGAACGTGGTCGAGCCGACTCTTCCTGTGGACCCGGCGCCGATCGTGCTGCCGATGGAGCCCACCTATGTCCTGCCGCAGGTGCCGACGTTCGAGGCACTGAACCTGCCCGATGTGCCGAACATTGCCTTGCCGGAGTTCGACGCGGAGAAGCCCATCTTCATCGAGCCGCCGTTCAACGACACCTGGCAGTTCGAGGCTGCGCCCTACGTCAGCACGCTGGTGGATACGCTCACCGCCACGCTGAAGCCCATGATCGTCGGCAGCCAGGCGCTACCAAGGATCATCGAAGACGCGATCTTCCAGCGTGCCCGCAGCCGCATCGAGTTGGACACCCAGCGGAACGTGGATCAGGCCGTATCGGAGTTTGCCGCCCGTGGCTTTGCCGAGCCCCAGGGCATGCTGGCCGGAAGGATCCTGGAGGTCCGGCAAACCGGGCAGGGCGCCGTGGCCGAGGCCTCTCGTGATGCGGCGATCAAGCAGTTCGAAGAATCGCTGGCCAACCAACGTATGGCCATAGCTCAGGGCGCGGCGCTGGAAGGGACGCTGGCGCAGCTGCACACCGACGAGCAGAAGCTGATGCTGCAGGCGGCGACGTTCCAGCGCGAAACCGTCATCGCCGTGCTGAACGCCAGGATCTCGGTCTTCAACGCACGCCTGCAGGCCTACCAAACCGACGCCCAGGTGCTGCGCGATCGCATCCAGGCGGAGCTGGCCAAGGTCGAGGTGTTCCGGGCCCAGATCGAAGGTGAGCGAGCACGCGGTGAGATCAATGAGCAGCGGGTGCGCCTCTACGAATCGCAGCTGCGCGGCGTCACCACCTTGGCCGACTTCTATCGCACCCGCGTCGAGGCGGTGAAGGTGCAGGCCGACATCAACCGTTTCGGCATCGACAAGTATCGCGCGCAGGTTGACGCCTATGAGGCGCGCTGGCGTGCCCACGTCGCCGAGTGGCAGGGCTATACGGCGAGCGTGGAGGGTGAGGGCAAACGGGCGGATCTGTATCGCACGCTGGTCGACGCCAACGCCAAGCGGGTCGATGCCTGGACGGCCAGCAACAACATGCAATTTGAGGCCGAGCGCCTGCGGATGGCTCAGCACGGGGTTGACCTGGACGTGTGGCGCGCCGGCATCACCCGTTGGGACGCGACGCTGAGCGGCGAGCGCGCTCGACTGGCAGCTGTCGGCCAGGCCTTCGACGCGAAGGCGCGGATCTACAGCGCCGACGCCGGTGTGGAGCAGACGGCCTCGGCCGCGGCCGATCGCAGTTTCGAGCTCGGACTGGCGAGGGAACGCGCCGACGTCGACGTTCAGCTGCAGCAGGCCCAGATGCGCGTCCAGCAAATGCTCGGCCTGCTGGCGCAGTCGGCGGAGATCCAGCGGGCAAAGGCCCAGATCTCCAGCCAGCTCGCCGCAAGCACGATGAGCGCCGTCAACTACGGGGCCAGCGTTTCCAGCGGCCGCAGCAAATCCAACTCCTGCTCGCAGAACTACAGCTTCCAGGGCGAGATCGCGGACGCCTGATCCGCCTCAACTTTCAAAAGGGGAATCGCATGGCCATCAACGATCGAGACGAACTGAACCCCGCCGGCGCCGCGCCCGGGCAGCCACGCATTGCACCCCGCCCGAGCCCAGGCACTGCGTTTGGCTCGGCGTTGCGGAGCGGTGTCGCTGGGACCGCCACGATGGCGCGGCAGGCCGCCGGTGCAGGCCTGCGCGCGGCCGGCACCGTCGCCGACGCCGTGACGGCACCAGGTCGCGAAGCTGCAGGGTTCGTGCGTGATGCAGGCCGCGCCGCCGTCGGCGCTGCGCCGTCGCCACAACAGGGCCAGCCGTTGAGGGCGCCCAGCCAGCTCAATCCGATTGGTGGCGCTGGCAGCGCGCTGAGCCGCATCGCGCCGGTGGGACTCGGCGGCGCGGCGAAGCCGAAACCGACGTTCGGCGGCGTGACCTCGAGCGTCGACTCGACTGCAGGTCTCGCTGGTTCGCGCCTGGCTGGGCGTCCGTCGATCGGGGCGAACTTCACCGGTGTCAGTTCCAGCGTGAGTTCCACGGCGCCTCTGGCGGGTGCTGCAGGTGCTGCAGCTCCCCGGGCGGCCACCGCTCCCGCAGCAGCTGCCCCGAGCACCTACACGACGCAGGACGGCCGCACCGCCACGTTGCCGGCGGGCATCTCCCGCACCGTGGATGCCAACGGCAATTCGGTGTTCACCGGGTCCGCCGCAACGATCGCAGCCAGCGGCGGTGCTGCTGCCGCGCCGGCCAGCGGCACCTTGGCACCTACGGTGTCACCCCTTGCGGCTGCACCTGCAGCACCGACAGTGGTGGCACCGCGGCCAACCCCGCAGATCGTGCAGCGAGGGCGTCAGGGCGGGATCATCGAGAATCCCGCCGACACCACGGTGGACAAGCTCACCCGAGCCATGGGCAGCGCCAGCCTGAAAGGCAGCCCGAGCGGCCGCGCCGCAGTAGCGCAGGCAATCCTCGGCGAGGCCGGCGCGCGCCAGGGCGAGCGCGCATCTGCACTCCGCACACAGGATGAGGCCGACCTTGCTGCTGGCCAGGTCAACGCGGTCGCGGCTCAGGGCGACGCCAACCGCGCGCTGCAGAGCGGTCAGTTCAACGCACAGATGCAGGACAACGCTGCCAGCCGGCAAGCGTCGCTGGAAACCGCCCGCATTGCTCGCCGGCCAGAGATCTCGGTGGCGGCCGACGGCAGCATGGGTGTTGTAGGTGGCGACGGTAGTTGGCGGGCCGTAACGGGCGCCGACGGCCAGAACGTGCGTGCCGCCCAGGCACCGCGCCAGACCGGCGAGCTCACCGATGCCGACCGCCTGAAGTCCTACACCGATCGATTCAACGCCATTTCCGGGAACGTCACGATGGACGAAGCCGCGAAAACGGCCGCTCTGTCCCAGCTCGATGCGGATCCACTGTATGCGGGGCTGCGCCCACAAGAAGCCGCGCCCGTGGCTGGAGCGCGTAAGGCCCCAGACGGGAACTGGTACGTGCAGAACAACGACGGAAGCTACTCGAAGGTGAATCTCTGATGGCAACGTTCGAAAAGGTCGATGGGAATCCCTTTGGCGCCGGAGCAGCAGCAGCGGCGCCAGCACCCGCCCCCGCAGCCACCGACAAGGTTGCGCGCCGACCGACGCTTTCCCCCGTGCAGGGTGACCCGTTCCAGAAGGTTGCCAAGCGTCCGGAGCGCTCTTGGGGCGAGGCCATCAAGGACACCGGCCTGGGGATCGCCGCCGGCGCGGCCAACATCATCGGCGGCGCCGTGGAGCAGCGGAACGCCATGGAGCCGACCAACATCGTGCGGCAGGGTCTTCGGGTTCTGGACCGGCTGGGCGTAAAGGGTGCCTCAGAGACTGCAGCGCTGGTGCCCGGTACGCCTTCTGAGATCGTCGGTGGCCGCCGCGCAGGATCCGACAGCGCGGGCTTGTCGAAGGCGACGCAGATGGCCACCGAGTACCTCGGGGAGAGCCAGTCCGACGCGCTTAAGCAGGAAAAGCAGGAACTGCAGGACACCAAGGGCTTCTTCGCCAGCGCTGGCAAGGTGCTGTCCTCCCCGCGGCTGATCGGCAACTTCCTGGCCGAGCAGGTGCCCAACGTCGCCGCGATGGGAGCCGGCACGCGCGCTGCAGCCGCGCAGGCGGGCGAGCGAGCGTTGGCGGGTGCGTTGGCCAAGGGCCTCGGTACCGAGGCTGCTGAAACCGCCGCCACTGCGGCAGGACGTCGCGCAGCGACCACCGCTGCCACTGGCATGACGACGATCATGGAGACCGGATCGGCGGGCCAGCAGACCTACCAGCAGGCAATGGCACAGCCGCAGTCGGTGTGGGATGCCAACCCGGAGTACAGGCGCATGGTCGCCGCCGGCGGTGACCCGCAGACCGCGAAGGAAACCATCGCACGCGGTGCGTCGATGGAGGCACAAGCCATCACCGCTCCGATCGCAGCGGTTGCCGGCCGCATTGCAGCGCCGTTCGAAGCCGACGTCTTCACCCGGGGTCTGGCGCGGAAGCCAAAAGCGATGCTGGCAGGCGCCGCGCGCGAGACTGTGGAAGAGGGCATCCAGGAGGGCGGCTCGCAGCTGGCCGGCAACCTTGGCCAGCGCCAGGTCGACCCGACCCAGGCAGCGTGGGAGGGTGTTCCTGAAGCGGCCGGTACCGGTGCGGCGATCGGCGGCCTGCTCGGCGGCGGCATGGCCGCCGGCGGTGCGGTGGCCAGCCGCGGCGACAACCAGGCCGCGGTGGCAGCCGATGCGGAGCGGGAACGCCTGGCACGCCGCCCGCGCGCCACACCGCCGTCGCTGCCGCCACCGCCGATTCCGCCGCAGGTCCTCGCACTGCCGCCACCGGAAACAATGACGGTCGCACCGGATGGCACGGTGACCAGCGGCGGCCTGCGGCCGGAGGTATTGGCCGAACCTGAGATGCGCTTCCCGCAGGGCCGCGGAATGTCCGCACCTTTCGATGCTGGCCGCGTCGCAGCACGACCGCGGCCGATCGTGCCGTTCCCGGATGCAGCGCCTGACTCCATGGCGGGCATCGCCAATCTGGTATCCCAGGCGCGGCAGTCAGCGGAATCGGATCAGGTCTCAGCGCCGGTGCCCACGCAGGACAACTCAGGCGTCGGCAGCGCTCCTGCGCAAGACGCGCAGCAGGGCCTTCAAACCCCGGAACTTCCGGCCGCCGCTGTATCAGCGTCAACTCCGAACGTCGCGCCGCCATGGGTCGACCAGGAGACTGGCGAAGCGCTGCGCGAGCCGTCCAAGGTCGACATCAAGCAGCTGCTGCACAACGGCCTGCAGTACCAGGTGGAGACACACGGTGGAATCAATACGCCGACGCTGCTGCGTTCCATGCGCGATCAGTACGGCCTGGCAAGCAGCCGCGTGCGGCCGCTGCTGGAAGAGGTGAAGGCGGAGCGCCGTCGCGGTTTCACGGAGCCGCCGGCCGAAACCAGCATCGCGCCGACGATCTATGGCGCAGATGCGCCGGCACGTGGGCTCGCAACCGAACCTGCAGCGCTGCCGGCCAACCTGCAGCAGGCCGATGCAGTGACTGGAGATCGCGCGGCGCCGCAGGCACTGCTGGACGAGGGACGTGCGCTGCAGGCCTCAACAGGCGATGCCGTCGCACAAGCTGAAACCGGTTCGTCTGGAGCACCGGTAGTTGAGCCGCGCGCCGACAGCGCGCGCCTTGCCCCCAGCACGATCGAACCAACGTCGGTCATCCCGTCCGCAGGTCAGGCTGTGGCGGCTCCGGAGCCTGTCCAGAACAACGCACCTGCACCGGCTGCGGCGCCCAGAGTGGCGGCTGCAGCTGCAGAGGCGGCCACCAACCCGCAGAACGATCTGCCGACGCCCACCGATGCGCAGAAGGAGGCTGGCAACTACAAGAAGGGCCACGTCCGCATCAACGGACACGACATCAGCATCGAGAACCCTGCTGGCAGCCAGCGCGATCCGCGTTGGCCAGCGCTGAAGAACCACTACGGTTACTTCAAGGGCACGGTCGGCAAGGACAAAGACCATGTCGACGTCTTCATGACCGATCGCTCGGAGGATCCAGCGCTGCCAGTGTTCGTGGTTGATCAGGTCAACAAGGATGGTTCCTTCGACGAGCACAAGGTGATCATGGGCGCCGCCAACGAGCAGGAGGCGCGTGACACCTACCTTGCCAATTATTCGAAGGGCTGGACTGGCCTCGGTGGGATAAAGCAGATGTCCCAGGAACAGTTCAAGGCGTGGGTGCGAGATCCGAAGAAGACCACGCGTCGCGTCACCAGGCCACAAGCGGCCCCGGCGGCGAGCGGCACCGGGCCGAGCGAAGTCGCACAGTCGGTAACGCAAACGGCCGAAAATGTGGTTGAAAACGACCAGGCCGTGAGCAAAAAGGCGCAAAGCGTGAGCAGCGCGGGCGAAACCGAAAGCGCCACGCCGCAACCGATCTACACGCCGAAGGTGCGCAGAATCGCTGGATCACCCCACTACGACCGCGGTGATGCGGGAACACTTGGCGCGTACTTCACACCGGGCCGTATCGTGAATGGATACGCCAACACCCGGGACCGCGTTCTGGCATTCGAGCCGCCACGCGAGGGGGGCACTTGGTCCGTGCAGGTCCAAGGCGTTGACGCCGCGGGCAATCCGCTGCCAGGCGAGGGGCCGCGCTGGCACAACACCCTCCCGAGTCCCCGCGACCTCGAGCGGGTCCTCGGCAAGCCGGTACCGAAGCCGCGGAAGGCGGCAACGGCAGCTGCAGCTGCCGCCCCAGCTGCCAAGGGTGCGTCGAAGACCGACGCCGGTCCAGTGAAACAGCCGTCTCAGGAGACCGTCTCGGGCCCTATCGCGGACCTGGGCGAGAAACCGGGCGGCGCGCGCAAGGACGAAGAGACCCCTGCCGGTGGTGTCCGTCTCTTCTCCCGCCGTGGCTGGGAGGCCGACTTCCCCGATGTCGTCACGGCCCATCGCCCCGGGCGCCTGAGCGCGCATGCCGACTACGCGGCAGCCAAGGCCGGTGACGACACCGCGGCGCTGCGCGTGGCGCGCGACGTCATCACCCCGGTGTTTGTCGAGGACGTGCGTGCTGCGCTGCCGGCGGGCCGCAAGCCCCTGGTGGTGGCTGTGCAGTCCCAGGAAGCGACGGGCAACAACCGCATCCCGCGGATGGCCGCCGAGGTGCTGGCCCAGCGGCTGGGACTGCAGGTGTCCGAGGACATCGTCCAGGCCGCGAAGGTCAACCGCAGCGGCGGGGATGCTCTGCATCGGCTGGCCAACCAGCCCCCGTTCACCGGCAAGGTCGAGAAGGGCCGCGACTACGTCCTGATCGATGACACGCTGACCCAGGGAGGCACCCTGGCCCAGCTGAAGACCCACATCGAGGACAACGGCGGCAAGGTGGTGCTGGCCACCGCTTTGACCGGCAAGGACTATTCGCGGAAAATCGCCCTCAACTCCCAAAGCCTGGCCGACGTCCGTGAACGTTTCGGATCAATCGAACCCTGGTGGCGCGACCAGTTCGGCTACGGCTTCGAAGGCCTCACCGAGTCCGAAGCGCGCACCATCCTCACCCTCGACAAGGGACGTCTCGATGCTGACGCCCTCCGAGATCGAGTCGCTGCAGGCCGAGTACCGGGCCTCCGGCCAGTGGGCGAAGGAGCAGCTGGCGAAGGATCCGGAGCTGAAGCACCTGGGCCCGGCGGGCGGGTAAACCGGTCCGCAGCTCCGGCCGCCAGCGGCGGCCTGGACTTCGACCGCGCGCTGCAGCTCAAAACCGACCTGACCCAGCATTGGGGCGAGAACGCGCCCAGCGTGGTCGTGGTGCGCTCGGCCGAGGACTTCCCGGCCAGCGCCAAGGTCGATCCGGGCTATCGCCGCGCCGAGGGTGTGTACGACGGGCGCCCCACGGTCTGGATCAACGCCGGCAACATCGCGACCGAGCAGCGCTTCGCGCAGGTGCTGGCGCACGAGGCAATCGGGCACTACGGCGTTGAGTCCGTGGTGGGCGCCAAAGACTGGACCCAGATCGTGGATGCGATCGACAAGCTGGCAGCGGACGGATCCGGCACCGCCGCACTGAAGTCGGTGCTGGCCGACGTGACCAGGCGCTACGGCACAGTCGATCGCGAGACCTTCGCCAAGGAAGCGATCGCCGTCATGGCGGAACGGGGGATCCGCAACAGCTTCACCAGCCGCGTCGCCGCCGCAGTCCGCCGCTTCCTGCGGCGCGTCATGCCGTCGCTGAAGTGGTCCGAGGCTGAGGTTCGGGACCTGTTGAGCCAGGCCGACGGCTTCCTGCGTGCCGGCATGTCGGCGCAGGCGCAGCGGGAAATGGTGCGGTCCTACTCGTTCGCACAGCCGCAGATCGACGGCCGCGGCGAGGCTTTCCTCGAGCAAAATGGCGGCCGATTTCTCCGCCGCGACGATCAGTGGTACCTCGCCGACGAGCGCGGCCGCCCGGCTGACTTCCTGACCCTTGGTGCCGCGCGCGCTGAGGCGGAGCGCACCGGTGGCCAGGTTCTGGCCGATCCGGTTGAGAGTGGGCCGCGCACTTGGAGCGTAGTGCTGCCCAACGGTGCCGAGGTTACGCGGGCGGCCCGCGGCCGCCTCTTCAGCATGCCGCCGGCAGACGCGCTCGAGGACATCGATGCGATCCAGAGGGGAATTCAAGGTGAGGGCGTGCTGGCGCGCGCGCGGCAGAAGCTGGAAGACCTCAGCCTGAGCAAGGTAAAGGACTCGTTGCGGTCCACGTGGCTCGGTGCACTGGCCACCCGGCACCTGACCGAGCTGGGGCGTGACTACTTTCCGACCATTGATCGCTATTCGGACTACCTGGCCGAGATGCAGGCCGACCGGAACAAGCTACAGGCGGAGGCGGACACGATCGCAGAGGCGGCGCGCCAGTGGGCCAGCAAGAACAAAGTGGAAAGCCGGCGCCTGTTCGATCTCATGCACCAAGCCACCATGGACGGCGTCGACCCCTCGCGTGAGTACCAGCCCCTACGGTTCAAGGCGCCAGGAGGGCAGGGTCTGCAGGAGGTCAACCGCAAGAACGTTCTACATGCGATCAAGGTGATCCAGCAGCAGATGAGGGAACGCAGCGGCGACACCAAGACAAACATGATGAATGAAGTGAAGACGCTAAAAGCAATGCTGAAGGTCGAACCACGCCGCCGCCGGCAGTATGTCCCCTTGGTCGAGCAGTGGTCGCAGCTGTCGCCAGAAGCAAAGTCGTTCTATCTGCAGTTCCGTGATGCCTATCGATCGAGGTCCGACGCGGTGGAAGAGGCCTTGATCCAACGTATCGAGGACCTGAAGGGTGGTGATCTGGTTGGAGGCCAGGTCATCAGCGACAGTAGCCGCCGCATGCTGGTGAACAAGATCCGCGAGCAGTTCGAATCTGCGCGCCTGCAAGGCGTCTACTTCCCCCTACAGCGCTTCGGCAAGTTCTTCGTCGCAGCGGAGAAGGGCGGCACAAGCACGTTCCTGATGTTCGAATCACAGAACGAGCTGGACCGAGCCGTGAAGGACCTACAGGCCAGGGAGTGGGCCATTACCGCTCGAGGGCAGAAGATGGAGGGCAGGGCGACCGATGCCCCGAGCGGCACCTTCGTCGCCGACGTGATCGACCAACTGCGGACGGCCCATGTGTCCGACGCGGTACAGGACCAGGTGTACCAGCTGTATCTGCAGACCATGCCGGAGCTGTCGATGCGCAAGCACCAGATCCATCGCAAGTCGGTGCCTGGATTCGACCCTGATGCCGTGCGCGCCTTCGCCTACAACATGCAGCACGGGTCGCACCAGCTTGCCCGATTGCGATACGCCCACAAGCTGCAGGGTGTGCTGACCGACCTGAAGGACGCGCAGAAGAAGATTCAGGCATCCCCCAGCGTCGACACGCGAAAGATCGTGGCGGGCGACGCTCTCCTGGAAGAGCTGGGCAAGCGGCACGAATGGATCATGAATCCGACCGACTCGGCGCTGACCAACCTGATCTCGTCCTTCGGCTTCACCTACTACCTGGGTGCCACCCCAGCGGCGGCGCTGGTCAACGTGACCCAGACCGCCCTGGTCAGCTACCCCTACCTGGCCGCACGACACGGCGGGATCAAGGCCATGAACTACCTGCTGGCCGCCAGCCGCGACGCCGTGCGCACCGTGGGCAACATCCAGAAGACCCTGACCGACCCCGACGAGCTCCGCGCCTACCAGGCGCTTGAAGCCTCCGGTGCCATCGAGAAGACGCAGGCCCACAACCTTGCCGGCATCGCCGAGGGCGGCCTGACGGGGTACAACCCGGCCTGGAGCAAGGCCATGGAGATCATCGGCTGGGGCTTCCACAAGACCGAGGTGGTCAACCGCGAGGCAACCGGCATGGCCGCCTACCGCCTGGCGCGCGCGGATGGCAAGTCGTTCGACGAGGCGGTGAAGTTTGCCCGCGACGCGATCTTCGACACCCACTTCGACTACAGCAACGCCAACCGCGCCCGCTTCATGCAGAGCGGCACCGCCAAGGTGCTGCTGATGTTCCGGCAGTACAGCCTGAACATGACCTGGGCGCTCGGACGGATGGTGTGGCAGGCCACCAAGGGCCAGGACCCCGAAGTGCGCCAGGTGGCACGTCGCAACTTGACCGGCCTGCTGGGCATGAGCGCACTGTTCTCCGGTGCCATGGGCCTGCCGATGATGGGCATGATCATGGGGGCGCTCAATGGTATCCAGGCCACCTTCGGGGATGACGACGAACCGTGGGATGCAGAGACCGAGCTGCGGGCTTTCCTCACCGGCATGCTGGGGCAGGGCGGCGCGGATCTACTGCTGCATGGGCCGGCCGACAAGCTGACCGGCGCAAACATTTCCGGCCGAGTTGGACTGGACAGCCTGTGGATCCGCGACGCCGATCGCGAGCTCGACGGCCGCGGGATGTTCAACAACCTGCTCGA
Source organism: Stenotrophomonas sp. YIM B13575 (assembly GCF_042787595.1). NCBI lineage: Bacteria > Pseudomonadati > Pseudomonadota > Gammaproteobacteria > Lysobacterales > Lysobacteraceae > Stenotrophomonas > Stenotrophomonas sp. YIM B13575. Next base: position 11,754 of record NZ_JBHZOP010000068.1, read on the forward strand.
GCAGGCCGCGGGGCCGATGGGCGGCGTCCTGAAGAACGTGCTGGTCGGCAAGCAGCAGGTGGATGAGGGTCACATCATGCGCGGCGTCGAGACCATGCTGCCCAAGGGGCTCAAGGACATGATCAAGGCTGGCCGTTACGCCACCCAGGGCGTGAACACCCTGCGCGGCGATCCGGTCGTCGAGGATCTGTCGCCCTGGGAGATCCTGCTGCAGGCGAACGGCTTCGCTCCGGAGAAGGTGTCCAGGCAGTACGAGACCACCCGCGCGCTGAAGAACTACGAGCAGCACATCCTCGACCGCCGCAAGTCGCTGGTGAACGCCTTCGCCATGGCCCTGCGCAACGGCGATGCCAGCGACCGGGCTTCGGTGCTCAGCAAGATCGGCGCATTCAACAAGGCCAACCCGGAGCTGGCGATCACCTCGAGCGGTCTGCAGCAGTCCATCAAGAACCGGGCACGCTACAGCGCCAGGGCCGAGGCCGGCATCATCCTCAACCCGAAGTTGGCCGCTCGCCTGAACAAAGCCGTCACGGAGTAGCTGCTGCAACTTTCTGACCCGGTCGGATCTGCTTGGATGAAATCAGTGTGAAGACGCCGGCGATGGTGCCGGCTCTACCGATACAGGGGTCAGTAACCGATGGACAAGAAGGACTTTCAGGCGGTGGCCATTGGAGAAGGAAAGCAGGAGAACGGCCAGCCCATGGACAGTGGTGCTGGTTTTCTTTCCCCTGCAACAGGCTTGGACGTGGGGCCCAAGGCATCCAGGGGGCGGCACTCCCGCCGCCAGATGCTGGAGAAGGGCATGGAAGATGAGCGCTATAAGGCTCAGGTGGTCTCGATGGAGGCCTTCAAGGCAGGCCGGGTAGGGCAGGTCCCCCCGGAGGTGCTGCAGATGTATGACGAGCTGACCCGCGACCAGCATGCGCTGGTGCGGACCTCGACCGTGCTTCTGGCCGCTCTGCGTAGACGATTGGGCCTGCCGGACCTGTAAGGACCACGGGGCCGCCGCGGCGGCCCCTTTCAGCGGCCTGGGACTCTCACAGCGCGATAAGGCCGGCGTGCTGTAATCCGCCCATGTGCTATTCCGCCCAGATCACCGCCGCCTACCAGAAGCTGGTCCGCATGACCGGTGCCACCGTGTCGCTGCAGGAGTTCGCGGCGCTCTACGCCCACGACCCGGGCAAGAAGCGGCCCAAGACCCCGAAGGCGATGGATGATGCGTTCCGGGCCGGCACCAGCGCGGCAGAGCGAGCGGTGTGGGCAGAGATCCAGCAGTGGAACCAGGCCGAGGCCGCCATTCTGGAGCAGGAGCTTTTCGCCAACCGGAAGCGCCTGGCCGATGCGGAGCGATCGCTGCAGGCCAAGGAGACGAAGAAGGCCCGGGAAGACGTGCGGATCGCCGGCAACAAGATCGAGCGCGCCATGGGCAAGCTGGCCGACCTCAAGCGCGCCGACGGCAAGGACCGGGACAGCCGGATCTTCCCCGGGGTCTCCGCCCCGGTGATCGTCTCTGAGGGCGGCAAGCTCACGATCAAGCCGATGCGCTATCAGTGCCGACTGGCCGGGAAGCCGGCCAACTACGACCAGCGTTTCCCCGGCACCTATAACGCCCGCCGCGACAGCCTAGAGAAGTTCTGGGCGCCGGCCTTCGGTCATACCCATGGCCTGATGGTGGTCGACACCTTCTACGAAAATGTGGAGGGGCCGGACGGCAAGAACCAGGTGGTGCAGTTCACCCCGCGCACGCGCGAGCCGATGCTGGTGGCCTGCCTGTGGTCGCACTGGGTGGACCCGGCCGGCAAGGAACCGGATCTACTGTCGTTCGCGGCCATCACCGACGACCCGGAACCCGAGGTGGCCGCCGCCGGCCACGACCGGACGATCATCAACATCAAGCCTGAGCACGTCGACGCTTGGCTGAACCCGGATCCCGCCGACTTGGCCGAGCTCTATCGGATCTTCGACGACAAGCGGCATCCCTTCTACGAGCACCGGTTGGCAGCGTAGGGCGGCTGGACGATGCGTGGCAGTAAAGTGCTCACAATCGCAGGCGCTGCGACCGCCATTCGTATCCTCCCGTCCATGTCACTTCCCGAATCCTTCTACTGGACAACAAGCTCCGCCGGCAAGGCGGACGAACCCCTGACCGTGATCGCGTGCGAGGGTGTGTGGTTGGTGAGCATGTCCCAGCGTGTAGACGACAACACGTGGATTGCGTCGCTGGATCGCCATCGGCATGGGCCCGGAGGGCCTTTCCGCAGATGCAGCAGTTACGAGCAAGGTCGTGCCGGCGCCGAGATGTGGGTGGCCAGGCACGAGGCGAGGCTGCGGCAGGATGTGGCTGAGATCTCTCGCTGGAGGGAAGCCGTAAGAGCGAACCGACTGGCCAAGGAGACCCTCAAGCGACCATTTGCCTGGATGGAGTAAGGGCCTGCTCGCAGTCCCTCGGCTGCTTTGGCGATTTGCTCAAACCGCCGATTTGATCAAATCGTCAAATCGTTCAGGCAAACTTGTGACAGGACCCAGGGGAACTGAAGATGCTGGAAGCTCTTTTCCTGGCGACCGCCAAGGCGGCGCCGGCATCTACTGCAGCGGCGAGTGCTGGCTACGACTGGAAGTGGCTGGTGCCGGTAGCTACGCTGATTCTGGGCTTCGGTTTGAAATGGCTCCAGGACCACATCACCGAGAAGGACCGCAGACGGCACGCAGAAATCCTGCGCCGGGAGCAGCGTTACGACGCCCTGCGCATGCGCAGGTTGGATGCGGAGCGCGAGAATTTGCTAGCGCTCCAGCCAATGGTGATCGCCTTCATGCGGGCCGCCACCGATGCGTACAAGCTGAAGGTGAAGTCCTTCGGGGAAGGCAGTGGCGCCGCACAGTACCTGCCGGAAGGCGCGCAGGCACGTGAGGACAAGCATCTGGCATTGGCCAAGGTGGAGGACGAGTTGCGCGAATCCTCCGCAGCTATCATCCCTTTGCACGCCCGAATACATTCCGAGGAAGTGCGAGCGGCACTCAACCATCTCGTCGACATCGTCTGGGAGGCCATGGGTGCCCAGTCAAGCCTGCGGATGACGAGGATCTGGAGCCAGGTGGATCAACCACATAACGAACTGCATACGGTCATGGGTCGGGTCATCAAGCACCTTGAGGACGAGAACCAGCAGCTTGGGGATCCGTCGGCACGTTGAGCCCGGCGTGCTGGAATCAATGCCATCCCCGTCATTTAGAGCGTCATCGCACCTCGCTGGCCTTCCCGTTTTTACGGTCATTGGCCTGCGACTTACTGATAGATCGACGCTTCCAGAAGTGGCGCCATCTGTTGACAAGTCGTCTCGAGGTATGAAGATGGCTGCAAAGGCTCGTGCATAGCCCCCGGATCTCGGCGACCTTATCCTGATCAGCCGATCGATATTTGGCTTGAAAATCACTGCCAGTAATCAGGTCGTACAGTTTATCGATGCAGGCATTGACCTGTCCAAGATCTCCAACTTGGTTCTTGAAGTCCTCAAGCGAATCCACCTTGGTAACTACGGTTTCCCAAAGTGTGATGATCTTTCTCGCGACGGAGCTGTCTCCGGCGCCTGCAGTGGACCAATAAGAAATTGCCTCAACGCGAAGCAGCTCTGCCGCTGCTTCTATATCGTCGATCCGCTTCTCAATCCGGCCGGCAGTTCGATTCGTCTTGTTGGTAAGAGTTGTAGCGGCAATGCCGGCAATCGCTCCAGCCAGGCCGCCTACTATTGCTGCAAGAGTTCCATCCCATGCGGCAGCCATACTTAGTGGCTCAGCTTGGAGGCGTCGGCGATGTACTGTCGGATTTTTGCCTTGTAGCGCTTACCCGCTGGGGAGTTGGCGATCAGGAAAAGGTGCTCATTTATGTACTGAGCACTTAACCCATCACGAATCAATCCGCCGAACGCCTCCTCCAAGAAGGACGAGCCAAATCCTTCAGTGTTGTCCAGGACGACTTCCACAGTGGCGAAGCTATTCAATGCCGGCCGAAGTATGGACGTTCTAAAGAACTCGCCGCTATAGTCTCCATCAGACACGTGACGGCCCGCGGGGACCGGTGAAAAGTCCTTCGCAATGTCAATTGTCTTGGTTTGGTTGGTGACCATAATCTTCAATTACCCACTCAATAAATGTTCCGTTGAACTCCGTCTCCAGTTTGCTGGAGACTTCGCTTTCTACTTTGGTGCGACTGTCTCGCTGGAAGCGGTACCTGCCATGATTGGCAATCACATGAAGATGGCCTCTGGACTCATGGGTGGATACATAGCCCTTGATGTTCTCCCGCAGCCCCTTCCCTCTGTGTTCCTCACCCGTCTGCGATCGGTTGACCGAATCCAGCGAGAAGGCGGCACTGAGGAGCTTGGCGTCATCCTTCACAACAAGAGGACCCAATATCCTTCTGAGTAGTTCCCACTTCTTATCTCTTGCAATGGTCCGAGCGATGCCCACTCCGTGATCAACCACCAACACCGTCATCCTATTCTGGGTTGTGTTCACGGATGCTGAAATCCACCATCGCTGCGTGTCCGATCCATCCGGCGCCCGATACGCGTGCTGCTTAACATTGGTCATGGCCTCCACGAGGCCGTCATAGAGTGCTGAGCCGTCGACAAGCGCCGGTCCCAGCTCCTCAATGCTCTTCCGCAGGGCGGCTGCCGGAGGACCTACGTTACGACTTCCGGTGAGGAATGGAACATAGCGATCCTCTCCTGGAACAGTTGCGTCAGCCGGCACGTTGCGGGTGCGAAGGACCTCGAAGAATCCCATCTCTTTCAAGCGTCTGCGCACGCTGGGTACCCAATGAGCAGCGTCTACTGCTCGCAACCACTTCTGGCGAGTCTTTTCCCGCCATCTATCGCATTCGGCAACCATGAGCAGAGCCGCCGCAGGTGATACCTCCTGAAGCGCCTTAAGGTCGATCATGAACTTCGCGTTGAGCGTTCTGGTCGCGAACCTGATGCTCTTGAGTAGAGCAATGGTTTCCTCGTAGTTGCTTTCCAGGTCCAGCACTGGGGGCGGGGTGATAGTCCGGACGAAACGCTTCTTCCCGGAGTGCTCGCTCAGCGGATGGAGCTTTCGAGGCGCAATGAGGCGAATGTGCCCCATCTGCTCCAGCCAAACTTGTCGCTTCCGCCGAGTGATCCACAATCGTCGGACTCGTTTACGTTCCCGGGCCGACATAGCGGCCTGCTCTCTCCATGTAGCAGTCTTGACCACGGTCCCCTCCAGCTAGGCCGCCATCATATCGTTTCGTTCAGGCGTGTGTCTTTGCACCCGTGAGCCACCCTCGCTAAGCGTAGGGCACCTGCCGAGGGGATACGGGTTGCCAACATGAAATGTTGACCAATAAGTTGACCAAACGCTGCCAATCGATGCCCATTTCTGCCCATCCGGCAGGCATGAACGAAAAAGCCCATCAAGCTAAAGCATTGATGGGCTTCGATATTCTGGTGTTTGCGAAACAGGCGCCGATGGCGTCACGGGGACAATGCACCCCCGGTTTCTTCAAGTACTGCAAGGTACAAGGCCTATTCCGTGTTGCCACGATCAGTACCTGCCTAACACTGCACATGCTACGCCAAAAAGCCTGAACAGTCACCCGGCCCGCCCAGCCGTTCCCACGTCAATCCGCAACATGTTGTAGAGCTTCCGTCATAGCGGATTGCTAACGTCGTTGGCACGAATTTGCGACACACTGGCCACGACCATTCGAGCCAGCACAGAGACGGAGACGGCCGGTGACCGAAGCAATGCAACAACGCAGCCTGCGTCAGCTGGTTGGCCCGGTAGGGGCCGATTACCAGCGGCGGGCACTGCCGCCCGGCTGGGTCTGGGCGGTGCTGGCGGTGTTGCTGGCTGGAACGTGGGCCACCGAGCTGCCGGCCACGGCGGCAGCTGCGCTGATCGCCAGTGCGGTGGTGGTGCACTGGCCGCGGCGTGGCCGCTTCCATTGGCTGGGTTGGCGGCTGCCGGCGCTGGCGGTGCTCGCCGCGCTGTTGTGGGGTCCGGATGTGCTGTCACAGTGGTTCGAACATGGCCTGGCCCTGACCCTGATGTCGCTGGCCAGCCTGAGCATTGGCGTGCACGTGTGGCAGTCGCGGCAGTTGGCCCGGCAGCTGCAGGCCTCCGCCGATGCGCTGGATGATGCCCAGTTGCTGGCCTTGTTGCCCGTCGACGCTGCCCGGCTGGCACAACAGTGGCGGGCCGGCGATGATCGCCATGCCCCGGAGCTGTCGGTGGTGATGCACCTGGCGGTGATGCACGCGGCGCTGTCCCCGCGCCTGCGCGGGCAGGGCCTGCTGGCGGGCTGATCAGCGTCTTGTAGAGCCGAGCCTGCGCTCGGCTGCTTCCTTGCCGAAGCCGAGCATGGCTCGGCTCTACACGAAAGCGGGCCGGCGTCCTTATGCGTCGCGGTTGCCGCGACGCATAACCCGCTGCTTCTCGATCGCCCAGTCACGGTCCTTGGCGGCATCGCGCTTGTCGTGGGTCTGCTTGCCCTTGGCCAGCGCCACTTCCAGCTTGATCTTGTTCTTGCTCCAGTACATGGCGGTGGGCACGATCGTGTAGCCATCGCGCTCGACCTTGCCGACCAGCTTGTCGATCTCGCTCCGGTGCAGCAGCAGCTTGCGCTCGCGCCGGTCGTTGGCCACCACGTGGGTGGAGGCCTGGATCAGCGGGGTGATCTGCGCACCGATCAGGAAGATCTCGCCATCCTTCACATAGGCGTAGGCGTCGACGATGTTGCCGCGGCCAGCGCGGATCGACTTCACTTCCCAGCCTTGCAGAGCCAGGCCGGCTTCGAAGCGGTCTTCGATGTGGTACTCGTGACGGGCACGCTTGTTCAACGCGATGGTCTTGTTGGCCGTCGCGCTCTTTGCTTTATCCTTGCCGGTGTTCTTGCTCATTTCCGTATTGTCTCCGATTCGGGCCCGCCCGGTCGATTGCCGAAGCGTCCTGTATTCATGCCTACTATCCGCCGCAGTGCCCTGGTCGAACATTCGGCCGCGCGCATGTTCGATCTGGTCAACGACGTCCAGGCCTATCCGCGCCGCTTCCGCTGGTGCTCCGACGCCCGCATCCTCGAGCAGGGCGAAGACCGGCTGGTCGCTCGCCTGGACCTGGGCCTGGGTTCGTTCAGTACCTGGTTCCAGACCGAAAACACCCTGCAGCGCCCGCACAGCATCGACATGCAGCTGCGCGAGGGGCCCTTCAAGCAACTGCACGGCCGCTGGGAGTTCCATGCCCTGGCTGAAGATGCCTGCAAGGTCACCCTCACCCTGGACTTCGAGCCCAGCTCACGCCTGCTGGGCCCGGCGCTGGCGATCGGCTTCCAGGGGTTGGCCGATCGAATGGTCAACGATTTCGTCCGCGTCGCCGACGAGGGCTGAACGATGATCGAGGTCGAGGTCGTGCTGGCCTGGCCACAACAGGTGCTGTCGCGCCGGCTGCAGCTGGAGGAAGGGGCGACCGTGGCTGATGCAGTGGCAGCGGCCGGGCTCGAAGGCAGTGCCGATTGTCCGGCCGTTGCCGTGCATGGCGTGCTGGCGCGGCCGCAGCAGGTGCTGCTGGATGGTGATCGTGTGGAGCTGCTGCGTGTCCTGCAGGCCGACCCGAAGGACAACCGCCGGCGACGTGCGCGCGGCGGATGATCCTCAAGACCCGTCCCGAAGGACGGGCAGGGTGGCTCAGCGGCCGCCCTTCTTCTTCTTGTCCTTCGGCAGATTGCGGCCGAACTGGCGCACGGTCTGCTGGGCAAGGGCCTTGTCGTTGGCCGGGAAGTAATCGCCATCCCAACGGGTGACCACATCATTTTCGAAGTACACGACGAAATTCTTCACGTCGGTACGGCCCAGGCGGTTCACGCGCTCGGTCGAGGTGTAGTCCCAGCGCTGGGCGTGGAACGGGTCCGGCACCGAGGGGGTTCCAAGCAGGGCGTTGACCTGCTGCTTGCTCTGCCCGACCTGCAGCTTGGCCACGGCATCTTCCCGGATCAGGTTGCCCTGGTAGATGGGTTGCTTGTAGATGATGCCGCACCCGGTGGTGGACAAGGCAACGGCGGCGACCAACAGGAGATTGCGCATCGGGACTGGCGGTTGGGGAAATCAATCCGATGATACACTCCCGGCGTGCCACCGCGACCCAATCCGAGGCAGCTGGCGCTAAATCGCCAATGAACGGAGACCTATGGAAACCCACGACCTGCGTAAAGTCGGCCTGAAGGTGACCCATCCGCGGATGCGGATCCTGGCGCTGCTCGAGCAGCGCAATGCCCAGCACCACATGACCGCCGAAGACATCTACCGCCAGCTGCTGGAGCATGGCGACGAGATCGGCCTGGCCACGGTGTACCGGGTGCTGACCCAGTTCGAGGCCGCCGGCCTCGTGCTCAAGCACAATTTCGAAGGCGGCCAGGCCGTCTACGAACTCGACCGCGGCGGCCACCACGACCACATGGTCGATGTCGACAGCGGCAAGATCATCGAGTTCGAAAGCACCGAGATCGAAGACCTGCAGCGCAAGATCGCCGCCGATCACGGCTATGAGCTGGAAGAGCACTCGCTGGTGCTGTACGTGCGCAAGAAGCGCAAGTAAGCCCCGCAGCCAGCTGATTGCGACGAAACCCCGGGCATGCCCGGGGTTTTTCGTTTGTCACCATAGATCCACGCCACGCGTGGATGGCGCCATCAGAACCTCCAGATCCACCGCCTCGGCCATCGCCCGGTTCCCCGCATCGCCCGGGTGCAGGTGGTCGCCGGAGTCATAGGCCGCCGCCATCCTTGAGGAATCGGCCGGATCACGCAGGGTGGCGTCGAGGTCGATCACCGCATCGAACGGACTGTCCGTGCGCAGCCAGGTATTGAGCTGCCGGCGCTGGGCATCCTTGCCAGGGGCGTAGTAGTCGTCCAGCGGCGTGCCGGGCAGGGCACCGGCAAACGGTGTCAGGGTCGCACCGAGGATGCGCAGGCCGCGGGCATGGGCGCGCTTGGCCAGGTCGCGGTAGCCGGCCTGCAGCTCGGCCAGGGTCGGCCGCGTCTCGTCGCGGGCAAAGGCGGTGCCCGGCCAGCTGATGTCGTTGATGCCGATCAGCACGATCACACTGGCGACGCCGGGCTGATCGAGCACATCACGCTGGAAGCGGCCCAAGGCCGATTCGCCCATGCAATCACGCAGCAGGCGACCGCCGGATATGCCGGCATTGACCACCGCTGCACCTTCTGGTGCCAGCCGCGCGGCGAGGTGATCGGTCCAGCGCTGGTCCTGGTCGAGGCTGGCGGTGGCACCATCGGTGATTGAATCGCCGACCACCACCACGCTGCGCGCGCTGGCCGCAGCCTCGACTTCGATGCCAGACAACAGCAGGCGGGCCGTGGTGCTGCTGGCGCCGTGCAATGCAGGCAGGCGATGCTGGTCGCCCGGCGCAATCCAGCTGGTCTGCCTGCCTTCCCAATGGAAGGTCTGCAGCGGTGTGCGCTCGGGCAGGTAGACGCTGACCTGCAAGGCCTGCCGATCAGCGGTGGCAAGGGGGAGCGGATCGCTCAGGCGGTCCTGCCCCGGCCCGATCACGACCCCGGGTTGGCCGTCGAAGCGCAGCGGCTGCGGTATATCACCCGTATGTGCGGCCACGCTGGCAGTGCCGATCTTCAACGGCCGGGTGCCATAGGCATTGCTCAGCCGGACCCGCAGGCGCGGCCCGCCCAGGCTGAGGCGCGCGCTCTGCCGGAAGGTCTGGTCCTGCAGTTGGCCGGGGATGAGGGGGGGAAACAGGAAATCGCTGCCCCACACCGGCTGCGGGCTGGCTTGCCAGCTGGCGACCCAGTGCGGGGCAGGTGATGCGGCGGCGGCGCCGGACAGGGCAAGCAGGGCGGTGGCGGTCAGCTGGCTCAAGCGATTCATGGGAGTGACCCGGTGGCAGGGACGGCCATGGTGCGTCCGCGCTCACCTGTGAACTAGACTGCGCATGGACAATCATCTGTGAATCAAATTCATTGCCATGGCACGCACCGACATCAACCGATCCGGCGAACTGGAAGTGTTCGTGCGGGTGATCGAAACCGGCGGCTTTTCCGCTGCCGCCCGCAGCCTGGAGATGACGCCCTCGGCGGTCAGCAAGCTGGTTGCGCGCCTGGAGCAGCGGCTGGGAACGCGCCTGCTGCAGCGCTCCACCCGCCAGCTGCAGCTGACCCCGGAGGGTTGCGCGTTCTATGAGCGTGGCCTGCGGGTGCTGGCTGATCTGGAAGAAGCCGAACGCTGCGCCAGCGCCCACGCCGAGCCGCGCGGGCGGCTGCGGGTGAATGCCAACGTGCCGTTCGGCCAGCACTTCCTGCTGCCACTGCTGCCGGAATTCCTGCAGCGGCACCCGCAGGTGGGGGTGGACCTGACCCTGACCGACGAGGTGATCGATCTGCTGGAGCAGCGCACCGACGTGGCGGTGCGGGCCGGTCCGCTGAAGAGCTCCAGTCTGGTCGCGCGCCGGCTCGGGGCAACGCGGATGATGATCGTGGCGGCACCGGCCTATGCGGCACGACACGGATTGCCGGGCAATGTCGAGGCGCTGCTGGCGCACAACCGGCTGGATATCGGCCACGCACGGTCGGTGCAGGGCTGGCCGCTGTTGCAGGATGGGCAGGAGCAGCGGGTGCTGCCCAGCGGAAATGCGCGCGCCAGCAATGGCGATGCACTGCGTCAGCTGGTGCTGGGCGGGCTGGGCATGGCCCGTCTGGCCGCGTTCCAGGTGCAGGCCGACATCGCCGCAGGACGGTTGTTGCCGGTGCTGGAGGACGCCAACCCGGGCGACCTGGAAGAGGTGCACGCCGTGTTCCTGGGGCAGGGTGGTTACCTGCCGCTGCGGGTGCGCGCGTTCCTCGATTTCCTGGTGGAAACGGTGGATCTGGCGCGACCGCTGGGGTGACATGCGCCGCGCTACCGCGCGAAGCCGAGCATGGGCTCGGCCCTACACGTCGGTTCCGTTCGAGATTCCTGTAGAGCCGAGCCCACGCTCGGCGCCACCAGCCTCAGGCCTGCAGCAGCTTGCGCGCGGCGGCGCGGGCTTCCTTGCTCACTTCCACGCCACCGAGCATGCGCGCCAGCTCTTCCTCGCGCGCCTTGGTGTCCAGCTTCTCCACCGCACTCTGGGTCATGCCTTCCACCGGCGCCTTGCTGACCCGGTAGTGCGCGTGACCCTTGGATGCGACCTGCGGCAGGTGGGTCACGCACAGCACCTGACGCTTCTCGCCGAGGGCGCGCAGCTTCTGCCCGACGATATCGGCCACCGCGCCACCGATGCCGGAGTCGACTTCGTCGAACACCATGGTCGGTACCGCGTCGAGGTCGAGCGCGGCCACTTCGATGGCCAGCGAAATGCGTGACAGCTCGCCACCGGAAGCGACCTTGCGCAGCGCACGCGGTGGCTGGCCAGCATTGGCTGCCACCAGGAATTCAACGCGCTCGGCGCCCTGCGGGTCCGGCTTGCCGCTGTCCTGCGGCTCCAGTTCGATCAGGAACTGGCCGCCGCCCATGCCCAGCTCGGCGATGATGCCGGTGGTGGTGGCCGACAGCTCGGCAGCAGCGGTGCGGCGGCTGCTGGTCAGCACCGCGGCCTCGACGCGCCAGGCCGCTGCGGCCTTTTCAATCTCGCCGGCCAGCCGCTGCAGGCGCTCGTCGGCGCCACGCAGCTGTTCCACTTCGGCGTGCATGCGCTCGCGCTGCACACCCAGCTCGTCCATCGGCACGCGGTGCTTGCGGGCCAGATCGTGCAGGCGGCCCAGACGGCGTTCGTTCTCCTCGAACTGGTCCGGATCGGCGTCCAGGTCGTCATGCACCCGGTCGAGCAGGGCCAGGGCTTCGTGCAGCTGGATGGAGGCGCTGTCGATCAAGGCATCGACATCGCCCAGCCGCGGGTCATGTTCGGCGACCCGGGCCAGTTCATGCCGCACCTGCTGCAGCAGATCGAGCGCCGAGTGGCCTTCGTCGCCGTTGAGCTGGTCCGAAGCTGCCTGGCAGGCGGCCAACAAGGCGCTGGCGTGAGCCTGACGGCGATGGCTGGCGCCGAGCGCGGTGATCGACTCCGGTTCCAGATCCTCACGGTCCAGTTCGCGCAGCTGGTGTTCGAGGAAGCCGATGCGGTCACTCACATCGCCCTGTTGCGACAGTGCCAGGGATTCATCGACCAGCGCCTGCCAGGTGGCGGCAGCACGGCGCACCTGGCGGCGTTCGCTTTCGTTGCGGGCATAGGCGTCCAGCAGGGCCAGCTGCGACGGACGCGTCAGCAGGGCCTGCTGCTCGTGCTGGCCATGGATCTCCACCAGCAGGCCGGCCAGGTCGGCCAGTTGCGCCAGGGTGACCGGGCGGCCGTTGATCCACGAGCGTGAGCCGCCGTCGGCGCGGATCACGCGGCGCAGCTGGCACTGGTCTTCATCGTCCAGCTCGTTGCTGGCCAGCCACTGGCGGGCGGCCTGCAGCTGGTCCAGCGCGAACTCGGCCGACAGTTCGGCCCGGGCCGCGCCGTGGCGGACCACGCCGCTGTCGGCGCGCAGGCCGGACAGGAAGCCCAGCGCGTCGACCATCAGCGACTTGCCCGCGCCGGTCTCGCCTGAAACCACGGTCATGCCCGGCCCGAACTCCAGTTCGGTGGCGCGGACGACGGCGAAATCCTTGATTGAAAGATGTCTGAGCATGGGTAAGGGGGTGTCTGCAGCCGCGCAACGCTAGCACGCGCGGCGGGGTCGTCCAATGACTTGCCAAGGGGATGCGTCGCCATTATCTAATGTCCCTGTCTCACAGGTTGATTCCATGCACGGTTCTCCCGACCAACTTGCCCCGCGCGCGCGGCACCTGCTGCGCACGCTGATCGCGCGCTACATCCAGGACGGCGAACCCGTGGGCTCGCAGACGCTGGCGCGCGTGGCCGGCCTGGAGGTCAGCCCGGCCACCATCCGCAACATCCTTGGCGACCTGGAAGACCTGGGCCTGCTGGCCTCGCCGCACACCTCGGCGGGCCGGATTCCGACCGCGCATGGCTACCGGGTGTTCGTCGACAGCCTGCTGCAGATGCAGCCGCCGGGCGAGGGTGAACTGGCCCGGCTGCGTCAGGAGCTGGCCGGAGGCGGCAGTACCCAGGCCCTGCTCGGCAGCGCCTCGGAGCTGCTGTCGGCGATGAGTCATTTCGTTGGCGTGGTCAGCGCCCCGCGCCGCGAGCAGTTCGCCTTCCGCCAGATCGATTTCGTGGCGCTGGACGGGCGCCGGGTGCTGGCGATCCTGGTGTTTGCCGACAACGAGGTGCAGAACCGGGTGATCGAGACCCGCCAGGACTTCGCGCCGGGGCAGCTGGAGCAGGTGGCCAACTACCTCAATGCCCACTTCGCCGGGCTGCCGCTGGCCGAGATCCGCACCCGCCTGCTGCTGGAGCTGCGCGATGCGCGGTCCGAGCTGGAGCAGGTGCTGGCCCACAGCATCGAGCTGGCCGAGCAGGCCCTGCAGCCGCCGGCCGATGACATGCTGGTGGCCGGGCAGACCCGTCTGATGGGGGTGCAGGACCTGTCCGACCTGGAGCGCCTGCGCGAGCTGTTCGAGCTGTTCTCCAGCAAGCGCGAGATCCTGCAGCTGCTGGAGCGGACCATCCAGGCCCCCGGCGTGCGCATCTTCATCGGCGAAGAAACCGGCGTGGTGCCCCTGCAGGGCGTCTCGCTGGTCACCGCGCCGTACACGGCCAATGGCCAGGTACTGGGCGTGCTGGGCGTGATCGGTCCGAAACGGATGGCCTACGACCGCATGATCCCGCTGGTCCAGGCCACCGCTGATGTGCTCGGTGCGGCCTTTTCGCCCGGCGGGCGAACTCCGGGTGCATCGGACGCTTGAAACGCAGCATCCCGCCCACACTAGGGTGGGTGGAGGCGGAGAGTGACCGCCAGGGACCCAGACATGAATCAAGATCAGCCAGACATCGCCGCCCAGCAGGCCGCCGCCGACGCAGCTGCCGCCGAGGGCGTCAACGAACAGATCGAACAGCTCCGTGCCGAAGTGGAGCAGGTCAAGGCCGAAGCGCTGCGAGAGCGCGCCGACCTGGACAACCAGCGCAAGCGCGTGGCCCGCGACATCGAACAGGCCCGCAAGTTCGCCAACGAGAAGCTGCTGGGCGAGCTGCTGCCGGTATTCGACAGCCTGGATGCCGGCCTCAAGGCTGCCGGCGACGATGCCCATCCGCTTCGCGAAGGCCTGGAGCTGACCTACAAGCAGCTGCTGAAGGTCGCTGGTGACAACGGCCTGGTGCTGCTGGACCCGACCGGCCAGCCGTTCAACCCGGAGCACCACCAGGCGATCAGCCAGGTTGCGGCCCCCGGCGCCGCCCCGGGCAGCGTGGTGACCGTGTTCCAGAAGGGTTACCTGCTCAACGAGCGCCTGCTGCGGCCGGCGCTGGTGGTGGTTGCCGCCGATTGACCCCGCGCGCCGGGCCCGGCCTGGCGAGGGTGTCCGCGCCCCGGACGGGGCGTCGGCACGACCGACGCTGAACGTGTTGGGCGAACGGAAACACAGCGTTCGGGGGATGGCTTGAATGTTCCACGAGCCTCCCCCACATCCCATTCATCCACCGGCCGAACGGCCGGACTGACAAAAACAACATCCTTCAAGGAGTCTCCCCCATGGGCAAGATCATTGGTATCGACCTCGGCACCACCAACTCGTGCGTGGCGATCATGGACGGCGGCAAGGCCCGCGTCATCGAAAATTCGGAAGGCGATCGCACCACCCCGTCGATCGTCGCCTACACCAAGGACGGCGAAGTCCTGGTCGGTGCCTCGGCCAAGCGCCAGGCCGTGACCAACCCGAAGAACACCTTCTACGCGGTGAAGCGCCTGATCGGCCGCAAGTTCACCGACGCCGAAGTGCAGAAGGACATCGCGCACGTCCCGTACAGCATCCTGGCCCATGACAATGGCGATGCCTGGGTGGCCACCAGCGATGCCAAGAAGATGGCGCCGCAGGAAATCTCGGCCAAGGTGCTGGAGAAGATGAAGAAGACCGCCGAGGACTTCCTCGGTGAGAAGGTCACCGAAGCGGTCATCACCGTGCCGGCCTACTTCAACGACAGCCAGCGCCAGGCGACCAAGGACGCCGGCCGCATCGCCGGCCTGGACGTCAAGCGCATCATCAACGAGCCGACTGCGGCCGCGCTGGCCTATGGCCTGGACAAGGGCGACAACAAGGATCGCAAGATCGTTGTGTACGACCTGGGCGGCGGCACCTTCGACGTCTCGGTGATCGAGATCGCCAACGTCGACGGCGAGAAGCAGTTCGAAGTGCTGGCCACCAACGGCGACACCTTCCTGGGTGGCGAAGACTTCGACAACCGCGTCATCGAGTACCTGGTTGAAGAGTTCAACAAGGACCAGGGCATCGACCTGCGCAAGGATCCGCTGGCCCTGCAGCGCCTGAAGGATGCTGCCGAGCGCGCCAAGATCGAACTGTCCAGCGCCCAGCAGACCGAAGTGAACCTGCCGTACGTCACCGCTGACGCGTCGGGTCCGAAGCACCTGAACATCAAGCTGACCCGCGCCAAGCTGGAATCGCTGGTGGACGAGCTGATCAAGAAGTCGATCGAGCCGTGCCGCGTCGCGTTGAATGACGCCGGCCTGCGTTCGAGCGACATCAGCGAAGTGATCCTGGTCGGTGGCCAGACCCGCATGCCGAAGGTGCAGCAGGCGGTCACCGAGTTCTTCGGCAAGGAACCGCGCAAGGACGTCAACCCGGACGAAGCCGTGGCACTGGGTGCTGCGATCCAGGGCGGCGTGCTCGGCGGCGACGTCAAGGACGTGCTGCTGCTGGACGTGACCCCGCTGTCGCTGGGCATCGAAACCATGGGCGGTGTGTTCACCAAGATCATCGAAAAGAACACCACCATCCCGACCAAGGCCTCGCAGGTGTTCTCCACCGCCGAGGACAACCAGTCGGCCGTGACCGTGCACGTGCTGCAGGGTGAGCGCGAACAGGCCCGCTTCAACAAGTCGCTGGCCAAGTTCGACCTGTCCGGCATCGAGCCGGCCCCGCGTGGCCTGCCGCAGGTGGAAGTGTCCTTCGACATCGACGCCAACGGCATCCTGCACGTGTCGGCCAAGGACAAGAAGACCAACAAGGAACAGAAGGTCGAGATCAAGGCCGGTTCGGGCCTGTCCGAGGAAGAGATCGCACGCATGGTCGCCGACGCGGAAGCCAACCGCGAAGAAGACAAGAAGTTCCAGGAGCTGGTGCAGGCCCGCAACCAGGCCGATGCCCTGATCCACGGCACCCGCAGCGCGATCACCGAGCACGGCAGCAAGGTCGGTGGCGAAGTGATCGGCAAGGTTGAAGCGGCCCTGGCCGACCTGGAAACCGCGATGAAGGGTGACGACAAGGCACAGATCGAAGCCAAGTCGAAGGTGCTGGAAGAAGCTGGCCAGTCGCTGTTCGCTGCCGCTTCGGCCGACCAGGGCGGTGCTGCCCCGGGCGCCGACGCCGGCAATGCGGGCAAGGCGCAGGATGACGTGGTGGACGCCGAGTTCACCGAAGTCAAGGACGACAAGAAGTCCTGATCCGGACCGACGCGGGACGCTGCTTACCAGCGTCCCGTTGTCGCATCAGGGTCCTGACCGCCCTCTGGCGTGTCGGGGCGCCCGACGCAAGAGCGGACCTGGTTCCGCTCTTCCGCTTTGACGAATCCCGACTTTCCGGAATGCGATCCACGATATGAGCAAGCGCGATTACTACGAAGTGCTGGGCGTTGCCCGCACCGCCACCGACGAAGAACTGAAGAAGTCCTATCGTCGTTGCGCGATGAAATTCCACCCGGACCGCAACCCGGGTGATGCGGCGGCCGAAGCCTCCTTCAAGGAGTGCAAGGAAGCCTACGAAGTACTGTCCGACGGCAACAAGCGCCGCATGTACGACAGCCATGGCCACGCCGCGTTCGAACACGGCATGGGCGGTGGCGGTGGTGGTCCGGGCGGCCCGGACATGAACGATATTTTCGGTGACATCTTCGGCAACATCTTTGGTGGTGCCGGTGGCGGCGGTCCGCGCCAGGCGCGTCGCGGCGCCGACATCGGTTACGTGATGGAGCTGGACCTGGAAGAAGCGGTGCGTGGCGTCGAACGCCGCATCGAGATTCCGACCCTGGCCGAATGTGGCGACTGCGATGGCAGCGGCTCGGAAGACGGCAAGGTCGAGACCTGCAACGTCTGTCATGGGCGCGGCCAGGTGCGCATCCAGCGTGGCATCTTCGCCATGCAGCAGGCCTGCCACAACTGCGGCGGCCGTGGCCAGATCATCGCCAAGCCCTGCAAGACCTGCCACGGCAACGGCCGTGTCGAGGAAGACAAGGTGCTGTCGGTGAAGGTACCGGCAGGCGTGGATACCGGTGACCGCATCCGCCTGGCGGGTGAGGGCGAGGCCGGTCCGGCCGGTACGCCGCCGGGCGATCTGTACGTGGAAGTGCGCGTGCGTGAGCACCACATCTTCCAGCGCGACGGCGACGACCTGCACTGCGAAGTACCGATCCGCATTTCGCAGGCCGCACTGGGCGACACCGTGCGCGTGGCGACCCTCGGTGGTGAGGCGGAAATCCGCATTCCGGCCGAGACCCAGACCGGCAAGCTGTTCCGCCTGCGCGGCAAGGGCGTGCGTTCGGTGCGCAGCCGCAGCGAAGGCGACCTGTACTGCCGCGTGGTGGTGGAGACGCCGGTCAACCTCACCAGCGACCAGCGCAAGCTGCTGGAACAGTTCGAAGCCACCTTCAATGGCGAGGATGCGCGCAAGCATTCGCCGAAGTCGGCGACCTTCATCGACGGCGTCAAGGGCTTCTGGGATCGGATGACGTCCTGATCTGTCAACGGACATGTTGAACGACAGCGCCGGGCTCTGCCCGGCGTTTTCGTTTGTGGCTGTTTTACAGGATTTCCCAATCGGCTTTTCCGTACAGCCGGCGCCCCTCGAACAGAAGCGTTCCGCGATCACCCACTACATCCAGTTCGAACCAAGGGTGGCCATCCCGTTTTTTGGGCCGGATGTAGAAGCGCTTCTGGGCACGGTTCATTTCGACGTAGTACGGGTTCCGCGGGGCGGCATCCTTGGGCTGTCCCTTCCAACGAACATGGATGTAGCCATCGTCGCTTCGACCTTGGATCTCGAGAAAGAAATGAAAACCGTCCTTCTGTTCATCCGAGTAGAAACGGAACTGCGTGCCGCTCGCATATGCGGATGGTTGCATTGCCGTCAGGGCCAGCAACACAGCAACCGCAAGCCATCGGCTGATACTCCATGCCTTCGTCACAAGTGCTTCCTCTTCCGTGAGGTGCTATCGGAACATGGGTGCGGTTGCGAAAATGAGACGGACTTTCCACTTGTATCCTGACAAGCAGAATCCCTACCTGTAGGTGGCGCAGTAGATCCACGCCATGCGTGGATGCCGTTCAACGGCTCAACGGAAAAATGCTGCCGGCGTCTGCCCCAGCTGGCGCTTGAACATGCTGGTGAACGCACTCGGGCTGTCATAGCCCATCGCCAGCGCCACGTCGATCACCTTCTCGCCGCGGGCCAGCCGTTCCATCGCGGCCAGCAGGCGCGCCTGTTGCCGCCACTGGCCGAAGGTCATGCCCAGTTCGCTGGCGAAGTGGCGCTGGATGGTTTTGACGTCGATCGCCAACGCCTGCGCCCAGTCCTGCAGGGTCGCCTCGTCGCCGGGATGCTTCTGGATGTGCTGGCAGATCCTGTGCAGGCGCGGGTCGACGGGCTCGGGCAGGTGCAACGGCAATACGTCCATGCGGTGCAGCTCATCGAGCATCAGTCGCACTACGCGGCCGTCGCGGCTGTCTTCTTCATGCGGTCCGTCGATCAGGATGGCCGCCTGCAGCAGCTCGCGCAGCAGCGGCGCCACCTGCACGGCGAAGGGCTCGGCGGGCAGCTGCGGGGCGAACGCCGGTTCGATGTACAGGCTGCGCATGTGCACCTCGGCGATGCAGTCCACCGCATGCGCCATGCCCGCCGGCATCCAGATGGCACGGGTGGAGGGCACCACCCAGCGGCCGACTTCCGACCGCACCACCATCAACCCGGACATGGAATAGACCAGCTGGTGTCGGCGGTGCTTGTGTGCCGAGATGTGGGTGCCGGCACGGTAGTCGCGCGCGCGGCAGGTGACCGGGCGATGCACCGGCACCTCGTTCCACGGCGCGGTTTCGCGGACAGGGCAGGGGGTGTCCTTTTTGCGATAGGCCATGACCAGAACGCGGCAGAAGGGAGTGGAAGGCCACCGTAGCATGCACGGCTCGCCCCCATCCTGACCGTGCGCAATGTCGACTCTGGCTTCTCCCACCGTATCCGCCCGCCCCGTATCGCCCGGAGTGCTGGCGGCGATCTCCAGCTCGCACATGGTCAACGACATGATGCAGTCGCTGATCCTGGCCATCTATCCGGTGATCAAGGGTGGCTTCAATCTCAGCTTTACCCAGATCGGTCTGATCACGCTGACCTACCAGCTGACCGCCTCGATCTTCCAGCCGCTGGTCGGCCTTGCCACCGACCGCCGGCCGGCCCCGTACTCCCTGCCGATCGGCATGGCCTCGACCTTGTGCGGCATGTTGCTGCTCGGCTTTGCGCCCAATTACGCGATGGTGCTGCTGGCCGCCGCGCTGGTCGGCATCGGTTCGGCCATCTTTCATCCGGAAGCCTCGCGCATCGCGCGCCTGGCCTCCGGCGGCCGTCATGGCCTGGCGCAGTCGGTGTTCCAGGTGGGCGGCAACTTCGGTACGGCGCTGGGGCCGCTGATCGCCGCCGCGGTGATCGTGCCCTACGGCCAGCATTCCGCATCGTGGTTTGCCGGTGCAGCGTTGATCGGCATTGCCCTGCTGACCTATGTCGGCCGCTGGTACTCGCTGCATCTGGGGGCTCCTCGCCCCGCAGCACAGGGTGTGATCGCCGCACGCCATCCGCCGCGCACGATCGCCCGGGTGCTGGCGATCCTGCTGGTGCTGATCTTCAGCAAGTATTTCTACATGGCCAGCATCGGCAGCTATTTCACCTTCTACCTGATGCATCATTTCGGCATTCCGGTGGCGCAGGCGCAGCTGCATCTGTTCGCCTTCCTGGTGGCGTCCGCGGCGGGCGGTTTCTTTGGTGGGCCGCTGGGTGATCGTATTGGTCGCAAGCCGATCATCTGGGCCTCGATCCTGGGCGTGGCACCGTTCGCGCTGATGCTGCCGCATGCCGATCTGCTGTGGACCACGATACTGGCTGTGCTGATCGGCTTCGTGCTGTCTTCCGCGTTCTCGGCCATCGTGGTGTACGCACAGGAAATGATGCCGCATCGGATCGGCATGGTTTCCGGGTTGTTCTTCGGCTTCGCCTTCGGCATGGGCGGCCTCGGCGCGGCGGTGCTGGGGCTGTTGGCCGACAAGACCAGCATCGAATTCGTCTACCAGCTCACCGCGTTCCTGCCGTTGCTGGGCATCGTGGCGGCATGGTTGCCGTCGTCCAGGCCTGCTGCGCACTGAGGGGGCTCTTCTGCAGGGCTGCGCCCTGCACCCGCCGATGCCAGGGCAATGGCGACAGCCAAAGCAACAGCGGGCATTCCGTGGGATGGCGGGGTGGGTCCGGTTGCGGGGGACGCCGTAAATACGTCCCTGTAGGCTTGGCCGCGGCATCCATGCCGCGGACACCCCCGCAACCGGAC
>NZ_JBHZOP010000007.1:0-36314 GCF_042787595.1 Stenotrophomonas sp. YIM B13575
CCATGTAGAGCCGAGCCCATGCTCGGCTGCTTGGGGAGAGCCGAGCATGGGCTCGGCTCTACAGAAAAGGCCGGGCGTTGCCCGGCCTCTCCATCAACGCGTCTCGGCGGCGACCAGCTCGGCCAGCTGCACCGCGTTGAGGGCAGCACCCTTGCGCACGTTGTCCGACACGATCCACAGGTTCAGGCCACGCGGATGCGACAGGTCCTCGCGGATGCGGCCGACATACACCGCGTCCGTGCCCGAGGCATGGGTGACCGGCGTCGGGTAACCACCGGCTTCGTGACGATCCACCACTTCGATGCCCGGCGACTGTTCCAGCAGCGCGCGCGCTTCGGCCACGGTCACCTTGTCACGGGTTTCGATCGCCACCGATTCGGAGTGGCCGTAGAAAACCGGCACACGCACCGCGGTCGGGTTCACCAGGATGCTGTCGTCGCCCAGGATCTTGCGGGTCTCCCAGACCAGCTTCATCTCTTCCTTGGTGAAGCCGTTGTCCAGGAAGTCGTCGATGTGCGGGATCAGGTTGAAGGCGATCTGCACCGGGAAACGCTGCGGATCGATTTCCTGGAAGCTCAACAGCTGGCCGGTCTGCTTGCCCAGTTCTTCCAGCGCCGAACGGCCACCGCCGGACACCGACTGGTAGGTGGACACGTTGATGCGCTCGATGCCGTACTTGCGGTGCAGCGGTGCCAGCGCGACCAGCATCTGCATGGTCGAGCAGTTCGGGTTGGCGATGATGCCGCGCGGACGGTTGCCGATCTGGTCCGGGTTGACCTCCGACACCACCAGCGGCACGTCATCGTCGTAACGGAAGGCCGAGGAGTTGTCGATCACCACCGCGCCAGCGGCGGCGAACTTCGGGGCGTACTCCTTGGACACGCTGCCGCCGGCCGAGAACAGGGCGATATCCACGCCACTCGGGTCGAAGGTGGCCAGGTCCTGGATCTTGACCTTGCCGCCGTTGAACTCGACTTCGCCGCCGGCCGAGCGCTTGGAAGCGAGCAGGCTCAGGGTGCCGACCGGGAAATCGCGCTCGGCCAGGATGGCCAGCATGGTCTCGCCGACCGCACCGGTGGCGCCGACGATGGCGACGTGGAAGCTGCGTTGTGCATTGCTCATGGGGGAACTCTCACGAAAACGGGAATGGGGGAAAACTCACGCACGACAGCTGGGTTCGGGGAGCCTCCTCGGATGGATGCGCGGAGGTTCCCTATCGTTTCCCGCTTTTTTCATCCATGGAGGCGCGCGCGGCAAGGGCCGCGTCGGCATTGATCGCGCTCGGCATGTGCGACGGGCTGCCGTCCAGGCCAAGGCCGGCCAGCAGATTGTCCACGGCCATCTGCACCATCGCCGTACGCGTGGCCAGCGAGGCGCTGCCGATGTGCGGGGTCAGCACGATGTTGCGCAGGGCCAGCAGCTCCGGCCGCACGTTCGGCTCGCCTTCGTACACATCCAGGCCAGCAGCCGCCAGGCGACCGTTGGCCAGTGCATCGGCCAGCGCCAGTTCGTCGACGATGCCGCCGCGGGCGATGTTCACCAGCGTGGCGGACGGCTTCATCTTCGCCAGCGCGGCGGCGTCGATGATGTGATGCGACGACGGGGAGTACGGCAGCACGGTCAACAGATGGTCGGACTGCGCCAGCAGCGTATCCAGGTCCACGTAGGTGGCGCCGAGCGCGGCTTCGACGTCGGCCGGCAGCCGCGAACGGTTGTGGTACAGCACCTTCATGCCGAAGCCGTGCGCACCGCGACGGGCGATACCCTGGCCGATGCGGCCCATGCCGAGGATGCCCAGCGTGCTGCCATGGATGTCGGCACCGAGCATGGTCTGGAACGACCACTGCCCCCACTGCCCCTCGCGCAGCCAGCGCTCGGATTCGGTGATCCGGCGCGCGGTGGCCATCAGCAGGGCAAAGCCGAGATCAGCGGTGGTTTCGGTGAGGACGTCCGGGGTGTTGCTGGCGAGGATGCCGGCGGCGCTCAGCGCGTCGACATCCAGGTTGTTGTAGCCGACCCCGACATTCGCGATCACCTGCAGCTGCGCGGCATCGGCGACCTGGGCCGCACCGATGCGCTCGTTGAGGGTGATGATCGCCCCGTCAACGTCAGCCAGCTGCGCGGCGATCTGCTGCGGCGACCAGGCGGTGACGGCATCGGTGGTGCGCAGCTGCACGCGATCGCGCAGCGGCGCGATGGCCGCGTCGATCAGCGGCTGGCTCACCCACACCGTCGGCCGCGCATCAGCCATCAAGCTGGCCGGGAATGCGCGGGGTGATGGTGCCGACATCGCCGCACTGCGCGCGGTGGCGCAGCGCCTGGTCCATCAGCACCAGTGCCATCATCGCCTCGGCGATGGGGGTGGCGCGGATGCCGACGCAGGGATCGTGGCGGCCGGTGGTGACCACCTCCACCACATTGCCGGCCGTATCCAGCGACTCACCCGGCAGGCGCAGGCTGGAGGTCGGCTTGAGCACCATCGAGGCGACCACCGGCTGGCCGGTGGAGATGCCACCGAGAATGCCACCGGCGTGGTTGCTGGCAAAACCCTGCGGGGTCAGCAGGTCTCGGTGTTCGGTGCCCTTCTGCATGGCGCTGGCAAAACCGTCGCCGATCTCCACGCCCTTCACCGCGTTGATGCTCATCAGTGCGGCTGCGAGCTCGCCATCAAGCTTGCCGTAGATCGGCTCGCCCCAGCCCGGCGGCACGTTGTCGGCGACCACGTCCACGCAGGCGCCGACCGAATCACCGGACTTGCGCAGCGCATCCATGTACGCCTCCAGCTCGGGCACCTGTGCAGCATGCGGCCAGAAGAACGGGTTGTCCTCGACCACCGACCAGTCGAAACCGGCCGGGGTGATCCCGCCCAGCTGCGACAGGTAGCCGCGCACAGTGATGCCGAAACGTTCGGCCAGCCACTTCTTGGCGACCACGCCAGCGGCCACGCGCATGGTGGTCTCGCGCGCCGAAGAACGGCCGCCGCCACGCGGGTCGCGGATGCCGTACTTGTGCCAGTAGCTGTAGTCGGCATGTCCCGGACGGAACTGTTGGCCGATGTTGCTGTAGTCCTTGCTGCGCTGGTCGGTGTTGCGGATCAGCAGCGCGATCGGGGTGCCGGTGGTCAGGCCCTCGTACACCCCGGACAGGATCTCGATTTCGTCGGCCTCGCGCCGCGCCGAGGTGTGCCGGCTCTTGCCGGTGGCGCGACGCTGCAGGTCGTGGCTGAATTCGGCCGCGTCCAGCGCCAGCCCCGGCGGGCAGCCATCGATCACGCAGCCGATGGCCGGCCCGTGCGATTCGCCGAACGTGGTGACGGTGAACAGCTTGCCGAACGAATTGGAGCTCACGGGCGCTGTGCCGCCAGTTCGGTGATGCGTGCGCTGTGGGCGATCAGCTCGCGGCACTCGACCGCGAAGATGCCCATCTGGCCGACTTTGAACTCGACCCAGGCGAAATCGACTTCCGGCAGCAGCTTGATCAGGTGCTGTTCGGATTCGCCCACTTCACAGATCAGCAGACCGTCCTCGCTCAGGTGCAGCGGCGCGTCGCGCAGGATCTTCAGCACCAGGTCGAGGCCATCGTCGCCGGCACGCAGGCCCATCTCCGGCTCGTAGGAGTACTCCTGCGGCAGGGCATCGGTCTCGTCGTTGGTGACGTACGGCGGGTTGGTGACGATCAGGTCGTAATGGCGGCCGGTCAGGCCGTTGAACAGGTCCGACTTCAGCAGGGTCACGTTGTGCGCCTGCAGACGTTCCTTGTTCTCTTCGGCCAGCGACAGCGCATCATCGCTGAGGTCCACGCCGTCCACTTCCCAGTTCGGGTAGTAGTGGCCCATGGCGATGGCGATGCAGCCCGAACCGGTGCACAGGTCCAACGCGCGGCTGACGTCGCGGCCAGCCAGCCACGGCTCGAAGCCGCACTCGATCAGCTCAGCGATCGGCGAGCGCGGCACCAAGGCACGCGTATCGCTCTTGAAGCTGAGGCCGGCGAACCAGGCTTCACCGGTCAGGTAGGCGGCCGGGATGCGCTCGTCGATACGGCGCTGGAACAGCTCCAGCACCGCCAGCTTCTCTTCCCGCAGCAGGCGCGCCTGGCCGTAGGCCGGGCCGAGGTCGTGCGGCAGGTGCAGGCCGTGCAGCACCAGCTGGGTGGCCTCGTCCAGGGCATTGTCGTAGCTGTGCCCGAAGGTCAGGCCCGCAGCGTTGAAACGGCTGGTGCCGTAGCGGATCAGATCGATGATCGTGTGGAGTTCGGCGGCCGTTTCAGCGGTCATGGCGGTACTGCGGGCAAAGTGGCCCCCGATTATAGGGGTTGCCGCCTGCGCCGGCATCCGTTGCGGCAGAAACGATCCAGTCGCAGCCGGTATGATGGTGGCCACTTCCTGCGGCGGAATCCCATGTTCAATCGCAACGTCGGCATCATCCTGCTGATCGCTCTGGCAGCGGGCCTTGGCCTGCTCGCCGCCCAGCAGGTGTTCGCGCCGAAGCCGCCGGCCGGACAGCCGGCCACCGAAGCGATCACCCTGTACCCGCAGCCGCGCGCCCTGCCCGACTACAACCTGGCCCAGTCCGACGGCACGCGCCTGATTCCCGGCGAGCTGAAGGGCCACTGGACCCTGGTGTTCCTCGGCTTCACCTTCTGCCCGGACGTGTGCCCGACCACCCTGGCCGAGCTGGCCGGTGCGCAGAACCAGTGGGAAGCCCTGCCCGACAGCCTGCGCCCGCGCGTGCTGTTCGTCTCGGTCGACCCGGAGCGCGACACCGCCACGCGCCTGGGCGAGTACGCCCATGGCTTCCACAAGGACACCCTGGCGGCGACCGCTGACATCCCCTCGCTGGAGCGCTTTGCCACCTCGCTGGGCTTCGTGTTCCAGAAGGTGCCGGGCAAGCACTTCGACGAGAATCCCGAGGATTACACCCTCGAGCACTCCGCCAGCCTGGCCGTGCTCGACCCGCAGGGCCGGCTTGCCGGCCTGGTGCGGCCCCCGTTCAACGCGCCGGCGATCGCCCGCGACCTGCAGAAGCTGACCGAGAAATCCGCCCCATGAGTCTGACCACCGCCCTGACGTACGTCCTGCCCCACCGCCTGCTGTCCTCGATGGCGCGTTCGCTGGCGTACTCGGACAACCCGCGCGTATCGCGCTGGCTGATCGACACGGTCACCCGCAAGTTCAACGTCAACCTGGATGAAGCGGCCAACCCGGACCCGCGCAGCTACCCGACCTTCAACCAGTTCTTCACCCGCGCGCTGAAACCCGGGGCGCGCGTGGCCGATGCCGATCCGCGCAGCCTGGTGATGCCGGCCGATGGCCGCATCAGCCAGCTCGGAGAGATCGACGCCGGCCGCATCTTCCAGGCCAAGGGCCAGTCCTTCACTGCCGCCGAGCTGCTGGGCAGTGCCGAGGATGCCAAGCCGTTCAACGAGGGCCTGTATGCCACGGTGTACCTGTCGCCGCGCGACTACCACCGCGTGCACATGCCCTGGACCGGCACCCTGCGCGAAACCGTGCACGTGCCCGGCCGCCTGTTCAGCGTCGGCCCGGCCGCAGTCAACAACGTGCCGGGGCTGTTCGCGCGCAACGAACGCCTGGTCTGCCACTTCGACACCAGCTTCGGGCCGATGGTCAGCGTGATGGTCGGTGCGCTGCTGGTGTCGGGCGTGGAAACGGTGTGGAGCGGCGAAGAAATTCCGCATTACGGCGACCGCATCACCCGCAAGGATTACCGGGGCCGCGGCATCACCCTGCAGCGCTTCGAAGAGATGGCGCGCTTCAATTACGGCTCGACCGTGATCGTGCTGCTGCCGCCGGGCGTGGCCGAATTCGCCCCGCATCTGGATGCCGAGCATCCGGTGCAGCTGGGACAGGCACTGGCGAAGCTGCGCTGAGGTTCATGTAGAGCCGAGCCGTGCTGGGCTCACGCTTGGCCAGTAGATCCACGCCATGCGTGGATGGCTTCAACGGAATGCCGGCCAGCGGCCGGCACTACCGGATGCGGCGTTACTGCAGGGTCGGCGCCGGGCCGACGTCCATGCCATCGTAGTCTTCCACGCCCATCTGCGTGGCCAGCGCGCTCAGTTCCTGGTTGCGCTTGTCCAGCGAAGTTTCGTCGTGGACTTCCACGCGCTCCACGTGCAGCACGTGGAAGGCAGCGTCACCGTCTTCCGGCTCCTGCTCGAAAAGTTCCACCAGCACATAGCCCTGCGCCTGCAGGTGGGTGCCCAGTGCCTGCAGCGGCTCGGCAGTGGAGTGCACGAAGAAGTACCCCCACAGCAGCGGGGCGTCCAGGTCCCAGTCGGTGTTCTCGCGGAGGTTGGTGAACAGGTTGCGGGTGTCTTCGAGGTCCATGCGATATCCAGAGTGCGGAGAGATTATTTGTCGCAGCCCTGCAGCTTCAGCACCTGGCCGTGGCGCAGGCTGTAGCCGGGGGCCTTGAGGCCATTGGCGCGGGCCAGCACCGGTACATCGCACTGGAACTTCGCGGCGATCCGGCCCAGGGTCTCACCCTTGCCGACCTTGTAGCTGCGGGCCGGCTTGGCCCGCGGTGCCGGCGCCGGGCGCGGCGCAGCCACGGGCGCGGCGGGCGTGGTCGGCACGCTGCTGGCGGCATTGGGATCGACCACCGGCACCACCCCGCCCACGGCCACGCTGCCGGTGTAGCTGGCGGCGCTGGGGCGCATGATCGCGGCATTGAGGTCGGCGGTGATCAGGGTCCGCGCCAGATCCGCACGCGGGCCGCTGACGCAGTTGCGCGTGTACAGGCCGGCAATGCGGCTGGTGGCGTTGATGAGGGTGCCGGCCGGAATCCAGCCATCGGCCTCATAGCGCGGGTTGAGGTTGCGCAGTGCGCGCATGTAGCCATCGCGGGTGCCATGGCTGCCCAGGCAGATGGTCAGCTCGTAGATCGTGGTCGAGCGGGCCAGGCGGATGGTGGCCGGCTGTGCGTTGATCTTCGGGAACTCCACGCCGTACTGCTGCGGGTGCAGGAAGATCCAGGACGCGGCGATCACCATCGGCACGTAGTCCTTGGTCTCGCCCGGGAACTGGTTGTAGACGCTGTCCACCCAGAAGCTCTGGCCCGGGTACTGCTTGTAGACGCGCGCCGCGCGGCCCTCGCCGCCGTTGTAGCCGGCCAACGACAGTTCGACGTTGTTGTTGAGCTCACGCATGCGCTCGTTGAGGTAGGTCGCGCTGGCTTCGGCGGCGCTGCGCGCATCAAAGCGGGTATCGAAACCGGTACCGTCCGGGCCCAGGCCGAAGCGGCGGCCGGTGGCCGGCATGAACTGCATCAGGCCCGCGGCGCCGGCGCGTGAGGACGCATGCACGCGGCCGTTGGATTCCTTGGCCATGATGCCGAACAGCAGCGCCTCGGGCAGGCCGCGCTTCTCCCATTCCGGCCACATCACCGCGCGCAGGTTCTGGTAGTTCTCGTAGGTGGTCATCAGCGCCGGGCGCATATCGGTCAGCCAGCGACGGATGCCAGCCTGCACGGCCGGGTTGTACTCGACCATGTTGTCGAAGGCATGGCGCTTGTCGTTGAGCAGCGCCGCCGCGCGGGCCGCCTCGGGCACGTCGGCAGCCAGCGGGCCGACATGGTCCGGGTCGGCTTCCAGGCGGTCGCCGGCTTCATCGGCCACGTCATCATCGGCAGCGGCATCGGCGTCGTGCTTGAGCAGCCGCTTGTAGGTCGCCAGCATGTTGCTCATCTGGCAGCCCTTCTGCTTCACGCACTCGCTGATGACATCTTCCATGTCCTCCAGCGCGGCATCGGCCTCGTTGCGACCCTTCGGATCGGCGTTGGCCACCAGCAGCACGGCATCGCTGTAGCGCTTCTCGGCAGCCGTCATGCGCAGCTGCAGTGCATCCACCTTCACCTTGTCCCGGGCCGAAACCCGCTGTGCGTGGGCCTCCGGCGCCAGGGAAACCAGGCCAGCCAGGGCCAGCAGCGGCCAGGTGCGGGAAATCAGGACAGGAACGGGCATTGGTGGCACTGTGTATGAAACAGGCAGGCAGAGTAGCGGCGCGGCCAAGGTCGGGGCAAGCCGACCTTCGGCCCGTCACTGTCGGCGGTTAACATTGGCACATTCATCACAAGGGCTGGACCATGGATCCGATTCTGCTCGGCAAAGGCATCACCGACGATGTGGCTGTCACCCTGCTGCCGAAACTCGGCAACCGCCATGGGCTGGTGGCCGGCGCTACCGGCACCGGCAAGACCGTGACCCTGATGACCCTGGCCGAGGGCTTCTCACGGATCGGGGTGCCGGTGTTCCTGGCCGATGTGAAGGGCGATGTTTCCGGCCTGGCCGTGCCGGGTACCGGCGCCGAGAACCTGCTCAAGCGCGCGGCCGAGATCGGCGTGGGCGACTATGCCCCGGCGGCCAGCCCCACCGTGTTCTGGGATCTGTACGGCAAGCTCGGCCACCCGGTGCGCACCACCGTGAGCGAGATGGGCCCGACCCTGCTGGCACGCATCCTGGAATTGAACGACACCCAGGCCGGCGTGCTCGACATCGTGTTCAAGCTGGCCGATGACCGCGGCCTGCTGCTGCTGGACATGGACGACCTGCGCGCCCTGCTCGGCCTGGTGGCCGAGGAGCGCAAGGACATCTCCACCGAGTACGGCCTGGTCAGCGCGCAATCGGTTGCCGCCATCCAGCGCGCCCTGCTGCGCCTGGCGCAGGACGGCGGCGAGCATTTCTTCGGCGAACCGGCGCTGGAACTGGCCGACATCATGCGGGTCAACCATGATGGCCGCGGTGTCATCGGCATCCTGGCCGCCGACCAGCTGGTGCTCAAGCCCAAGCTGTACTCCACCTTCCTGCTGTGGCTGTTGTCGGAGCTGTTCGAGCAGCTGCCGGAAGTGGGCGACCTCGACAAGCCGAAGCTGGTCTTCATCTTCGACGAAGCGCACCTGCTGTTCGACGATGCACCGCCCGCACTGGTCCAGCGCATCGAACAGGTGGTGCGGCTGATCCGTTCCAAGGGCGTGGGCGTGTACTTCTGCTCGCAGTTCCCCGACGACGTGCCGGCCAACATCCTCGGCCAGCTCGGCAACCGCGTGCAGCACGCGTTGCGCGCTTTCACCCCGCGCGACCAGAAGGCGGTGAAGACCGCCGCCGAGACCTTCGTGCCGAACCCCAAGCTGGATGTGGTGAAGGTGCTCAGCCAGCTCGGCACTGGCGAAGCGCTGGTGTCCACCCTGCAGGACAAGGGCGTGCCGATGCCGGTGCAGCAGACGATGATCGCCCCGCCGCGCTGCCGCATGGGACCGGTCACCGACACCGAACGTACGCAGGTGCGTGCAGGCAGCCCGGTCGGCACGCGCTACGACACCGCCATCAACCGCGAATCGGCCGCCGAACTGCTGGCGCAGCGCGCGCAGAAGGCCGTCGAGAAAACCGATGCGCCGGCTGCGCGCAGCCGTGAACAGGACGAGGCGCAGGAAGGTGGCTTCGGGCAGTCGATCAAGGACGCTATTTTCGGCACCAAGCGCCGCCAGGGCATGATCGAGACGATGGCCAAGCAGACCACGCGTACGGTCGGTACCAAGCTGGGCAACCAGATCGTGCGCGGCATCCTGGGTGGCATCTTCGGCGGCAAGCGCTGAGAACCCCGTTACCGGGGCCAGAGCCCTTCCTGCGGAAGGGATCTGAGCCCACTGCATGACCCGGGATCGGATCCCTTCCGCAGGAAGGGCTCCGACCCCATCGTTCCCCTGAGAAGAAGTCTTACCGCATGTCCCGTTGGCGTCCCCCCGCAGAAAAGAGCACCGCGCTGATCACCGCCGCCGGCCATGCACGCTTGAAGGCCGAGCTGGATGAGCTGTGGCGGGTGCGTCGACCCGAGGTGGTCAAGGCGCTGGCCGCAGCCGCGGCCGAGGGCGATCGTTCGGAGAATGCCGAATACACCTACCGCAAGAAGCAGCTGGGCGAAATTGATCGCCGCGTGCGCTACCTGACCAAGCGTCTGGAATCACTGCGCGTGGTCGACACCACGCCGACCGATCCGCAAGCGGTGTTCTTCGGTGCGTGGGTGGAGCTGGAGAACGTGGACAGCGGCCAGACCAGCCGCTACCGCATCGTCGGGCCGGATGAGACCGATGCAGGGCTGGGCTGGATCAGCATCGATTCGCCGTTGGCGCGGGCCTTGTTGAAGAAGCGCCTGGATGATGAGTTTTCGGTGGAACTGCCCAGTGGCCGTCACACCTTTGCGGTGATCGATGTCGAGTACGAGACTGCGGCCAAGGGCTGAGCCTCTGGCGGGCAGTGGCGCTCAGCCGCGCATGGGCTCCGCTCTACAGCAGCGGCAGAGGCGGCGGGTAACGACGGCCTTCGCGCAGCGGGCGGAAATAATCGTCGTTCGCGTAGAAGGCTGACGTCTGATCGGTGTGCCAGCCCGGGATGCCCGCCAATGGCAGCGGCCGCAGCTGCAGAGGGTCGAGCAGCACCCTGCCCTCGTCGATGGCCCGCGCGACCGCATCGATGCAGCCCGCATCGTCATCGCGCTGCAGCACGATGCATTTGCCCACCAGCAGCCGGCCCGGCAGCAACGCCTGCTCCATCAAGGCATGACCAAATACCGCGGCAATGGCGATGCGCCCTGACTGCCAATGGCTCGGTTCGAACAGCGCGCGCCAATCGTGAGCATCCCAGGCTGCAAGCAACGCCGGGTCACGCACACGCACCACCACGCCGGTTTCATCGAACTGGGTCAGCGCGGCCTGCGCGCGGTTGCGCTGTCCGGCGGCCATGCGCTCGATGTGCCGGCATTGCTGCGTGTTGAGTGCGCGCTTGATCGACGGGTAGCGTGCCCAGACCAGGGCATTGAACAGGTCGTGCCAGTTGCCCGCGCGGGTTGCAATGCGCCCGTCGGCAATGCGCGTTTCGTAGTGCAGGCCGTCGGCCAGCAACGCCGCATCCTGTTCAACAAGGCGCTTGCCCGGCAGCGTCAGGCGCGCGTCCAGATCGACCACGCCTGGCCAGTCCGCTGCCGTCAGCAGATCACCGAACGTGGCGATACCGGCAAACAGCGGATGATCGAACGCAGACCGATCCACCGCCGCGCGCAGCGGTGCCACGAATCGGCGGGGGCCGCCATCAGCAGCCTCCGCCCCGGTCACAGCACCTTGAGGTCGAAGGCCGCGCGCGTGGTCGGCGGCAGTGCATCGCCGTAGAGGTCGTGCTCGTCGCTCTCGGTGATTTCCACGTCGACGAACTCACCCACGCGCAGCGCCACCTGGTCGGCGTTCTGGATATGCACCAGGCCGTCGATCTCCGGCGCATCGGCCTTGGAACGAGCCACGGCGATATCGCCTTCGATGGCATCGACCAGGCATTGCTGCACCGTGCCGATCTTGGCTTCCAGCCGCGAGGCCGAAATCTGCGCCTGCTTTTCCATGAAGCGCGCCAGTCGTTCCTGCTTCACTTCTTCCGGCACCGCGTCCGGCAGGTTGTTGGCCGTAGCGCCCTCGACGGGCGAATAGGCGAATGCACCCACGCGGTCCAGCTGCGCTTCGTCGAGGAAGGACAACAGCTCTTCGAACTCGGCCTCGGTCTCGCCCGGGAAACCGACGATGAAGGTGGAACGCACGGTGATGTCCGGCGCGATGCGGCGCCAGTTCTGCACGCGCTCCAGGGTCTTCTCGACCGCACCGGGACGCTTCATCAGGCGCAGGATGCGCGGGCTGGCGTGCTGGAACGGGATGTCCAGGTACGGCAGGATCCGGTTCTCGGCCATCAGCGGCACCACGTCATCGACGTGCGGATACGGATAGACGTAGTGCATGCGCACCCAGGCATCCAGTTCGGACAAACCTTCGCACAGTGCCTTCAGGCGGGTCTGGTAGGCCTTGTCGCGCCACATCTTCTCGGCGTACTTCACATCCACGCCGTAGGCCGAGGTGTCCTGCGAAACCACCAGCAGTTCGCGCACGCCGCCACGCACCAGGCGCTCGGCTTCGCGCAGCACCTCGTCCACCGGACGCGACACCAGCTTGCCGCGCATCGAGGGGATGATGCAGAAGCTGCAATGGTGGTTGCAGCCCTCGGAAATCTTCAGGTAGGCGTAGTGGCGCGGGGTCAGCTTGATGCCGTAGTCCGGCACCAGATCCACGAACGGGTCGTGCTTGGGCGGCAGCGCGGCGTGCACGGCTTCCATCACGCTCTGGTAATCCTGCGGCCCGGACACCGCCAGCACGTTCGGGTACGCCTCACGGATCTGCTCCGGGCGCTTGCCCAGGCAGCCGGTGACGATCACCTTGCCGTTCTGGTTCATCGCCTCGCCGATGGCATCCAGCGATTCGGTCACCGCCGAATCGATGAAGCCACAGGTGTTGACCACCACCACGTCGGCCGAATCGTAGGACGGGACGATGTCGTAACCTTCCGACCGCAGCTGGGTGAGGATGCGCTCGGAATCGACGAGGGCCTTCGGGCAGCCAAGGCTGACGAAGCCGACTTTGGGGTTCAGCTGGGACATGGAATCGCGGGACTCTGGGGGCCTGGGCCCCTGCCGGCATGGCAGGGGAACCTGGGGGCCGGGGCCTGAAAGGGCGCCAGTATACCGGGGTTGGGCGGCGGCCTCTGAATCGTGTGAGCCGCCCGATCCCGCACAGCCGCTGACATCGCGCTAACCCGCCCAGCACCGACAATGCACGCCTGTCCCCCTGCAACGAGGTACCCCCCGATGTCCGAATGGATCACCCTGGACACGCATTACGGCCCGGTCCGCGCCTGGCAGGCACTGCTCGAGGGCAAACCCCGCGGCGCACTGGTGGTGGTGCAGGAAATCTTCGGCGCCAACCCGCATATCCGCAACGTGGCCGAACGTTTCGCGGCCGAGGGCTACGCGGTGCTGGCACCGTCATTCTTCGACCTGGTGGACGGCCCCGAGGCCGATCCGGATGCCCTGCCCTATACCCCCGAAGGCGTGAAGGATGGCCTGCAACGGGTCACCGACCTGGGCATGGAAAAGGCGCTGGAAGTGGTCCGCGCCGCAGCCACCCGGCTGGCGCCGCACGGCAAGGTGGGCACGGTCGGCTACTGCTGGGGCGGCAGCGTCGCGCTGCTGTCCGCGCTGCGCCTGGGCCTGCCCTCGGTGAGCTACTACGGGGCACGCAACGTGCAGTTCCTGGATGAAACGCCGAAGGCCCCGGTGATGTTCCACTTCGGCGCGCAGGACAAGAGCATCCCGCCGGAGGCGATCCAGGCCCACCGCGAGAAGCTGCCGCAGATGGCGACCTTCGTCTATCCAGCCGACCATGCCTTCAACCGCGAGGTCGGACATGCGTATGATCCAGACAGCGCCGCCCTGGCGCTGCAACGCACCCTGGACTTCTTCTCGGAGCATCTTGGATGAGCGATTTCGAACTCGATTCACGCCTGGCCACCGATAGCGTGCTGGTGGCTGAAGGCCCGTTGTCGCAAGTGCGACTGATGAACGACGAACGATTCCCCTGGCTGGTCCTGGTGCCGCGCCTGGCCGGGGTGACCGAGTGGATCGAGCTGGACGGCGAGCAGCAGGACAAGCTGCGCACCGAGCTCAACCGCGCCTGCAAGGCGCTGCACGGTTCCGACGGGGTGGAGAAGATCAACATCGGCGCGCTGGGCAATATCGTGCGCCAGCTGCATTTCCACGTGATCGGCCGCCACGACGGCGATCCGGCGTGGCCGGGACCGGTCTGGGGCAGCGGCCCGGCGCACCGCTATGAACCGGCCGCACTGGACCAGCATGTCGCCTACTGGAAGGAACGGCTAGGATATCCGGCCCATTCCTGAGCCAGTGCCGACCCGATGCGATTCAATATCGTCGCCGCCATCCTGCTGATCCTGATCGGCCTGTTCATGCTGGCCAGCAATCTGGGCTGGACCAACCTGAACCTGTCGCGCCTGCTGCTGACCTGGTGGCCGCTCGGCCTGGTGGCCGTGGGCATCGCGATCCTGTTCGGTCGCGGCAAATAAGCAAAGGCGGCGCATGCGCCGCCTTCGTGATCACGCAGAACGCCGGGCATCGCCCGGCGCCCCCTTCAGGTGCGCGGCAGAGTCACGCCGGTCTGGCCCTGGTACTTGCCGCCACGGTCCTTGTACGAGGTCTCGCACACTTCATCGGACTGGAAGAACAGCATCTGCGCCACGCCTTCGTTGGCGTAGATGCGCGCCGGCAGCGGCGTGGTGTTGCTGAACTCCAGGGTCACATGACCTTCCCACTCCGGCTCCAGCGGGGTCACGTTGACGATGATGCCGCAGCGCGCATAGGTGCTCTTGCCCAGGCACACGACCAGGGTGTCGCGCGGAATGCGGAAATATTCGACCGTGCGGGCCAGCGCGAAGCTGTTCGGCGGAATGATGCACTCATCGCCAACGATGTCGACGAAGCTGCCCGGATCGAAATGCTTGGGGTCGACGATCGTCGAGTTGATGTTGGTGAACACCTTGAACTCGCGCGAGCAGCGCACGTCGTAGCCGTAGCTGGAGGTGCCGTAGCTGACGATGCGCTCGCCGTTGACCTGCTTGACCTGCCCAGCCTCGTACGGCTCGATCATGCCGTGCTGTTCGGACATCTGGCGGATCCAACGGTCACTCTTGATGCTCATGCTCTGTCCTGGGTGCAAGGGGGCGCGAGGATTCTAGCAGGGGGCCGGGCGTCGCCGCCGCAGCCCCGCCGGCGGGCCCTTACAGCAGCGAGGACAGGATCGGGATCGAGGCGCGAGGGCGCTTGCCCACCTCCTCGACCAGACGCTGGGCAGCGCGATGGTAGGCCTGGGCCGCGGCCGAATCCGGCTGCGCGGCGGTGATCGGGGTACCGGCGTCACCCTGCTCGCGGATGCCGATCTGCAGCGGCAGCGACCCCAGCAGCGGTACCCCGTACTGCGCCGCCATGCGCTCGCCACCACCCTCGCCGAACAGGTGCTCCACGTGCCCGCAGTTGCTGCAGGTATGCACGGCCATGTTCTCGACCACGCCCAGCACCGGCACTTCGACCTTCTCGAACATCTTCAGCGCCTTCTTCGCGTCCAGCGTGGCGATGTCCTGCGGCGTGGTGACGATCACCGCGCCGGCCAGCGGAATCTTCTGCACCAGCGTCAGCTGGATGTCGCCGGTACCCGGCGGCAGGTCGATCAGCAGGTAGTCCAGGTCGTCCCACAGCGTGTCTTCGAACAGCTGGGTCAGCGCCGCCGTCGCGCGCGGTGCACGCATGATCAGCGGTGTCTCGTCCTCGACCAGATAACCGATCGACATGGTGTCCACGCCGAACGCACGCATCGGCTCGATGCTCTTGTTGTCCGGGCTCTCCGGGCGGCCGGACAGGCCGAGCATCGCCGGCACGCTGGGGCCGTAGATGTCCGCATCAAGCACGCCGACGCGCGCACCCAGCTGCTGCAGGGCAACGGCGAGGTTGACCGCCGTGGTCGACTTGCCCACCCCACCCTTTCCCGAGCCCACCGCGATCACGTTGCGGATGCGCGCATGCGGCGCCAGTCCCTTCTGCACCTGGCTGGCATGCGGACGACGGGAAGAACTGTTCACTGCGGACTCCGGGGTGAATCGATAAGAAGAACCCAACATCATACAAGCTGGACGTACGCTGACTGAAATTCAGGATTGCTACAGATTCGTGCACAGATTGTTAAGTTCATGTTACGTTCGCTAAGCACTGGTTTTGGGCTGCGTCGCTGGTTCTACAGCACGCACGATGGCGCATGCGCAGTGCCGTACTCGTATTTGCTCTCTGAACGGAACTACATGAAAGACCTTCGCAATTCCGCACGTCGCAACACCCTCGCTGTCGCCTTGATCTCCGCCCTGGTTGCCGCCTCGCCGGCAATGGCCCAGGACAAGGCCACCAACCTGGACAAGATCACCGTCACCGGCTCGCTGATCCCGCAGACCCAGGTTGAAACCCAGACCCCGGTCATGACCATCAGCGCTGAAGCCATCCAGTCGCGCGGCTTCAACAGCGTCGCCGAAGTGCTGCAGCAGTCCTCGCTGACCACCGGCGGCATCCAGGGCGGCCAGACCTCCGCTTCGTTCACCCAAGGCGCTGAAGCCGCTGGCATGTTCGGCCTGAATCCGGGTTACACCAAGTACCTGATCAACGGCCGCCCGATGATGTCCTACCCGGCGCTGTACAACGGTGGCGACGCGTTCAACAACATCAGCGGCATTCCGATCGACATCGTCGAGCGCATCGAAGTCCTGCCGGGCGGCCAGTCCTCCCTGTACGGTTCGGATGCGATCGCCGGCGTGGTCAACATCATCCTGAAGGACCACATGGAAGGCGGCAGCCTGTCCGTGCGTGGCGGCACCTCCACCGAAGGCGGCGGCAACAGCTTCCGCATCAGCGGCGCACACGGCTTCTCGGCGCTGGACGACCGCTTCAATGCACTGGTCAACGTGCAGATCGAAAGCAGCAACCCGATCTGGGGCTACCAGCGTGACCTGACCAAGCAGAACAACACCCACGGTTACACCGCGCAGCTGCCGTCGAACGACTTCGCCGTCATCGACGCCAAGACCAACGCGCTGTACATGATGGACCCGAGCAACTGCGCCAACGTTGCCGGCCAGTTCGATGGCACCACCGTGCTGGCCAACCGTCCGACCGGCCAGTCCTGCGGTTCGGTGTTCGGCGCCGGCTACAAGACCCTGAAGAACGGCAAGGACAGCGGCCAGTTCTACTCGTCGATGACCTTCGACGTGAACGACAACTTCCAGCTGTTCGCCGACGTGCTCTACAGCAAGGAAAAGACCGAATACACCTCGGGCTCGAACTACCTGTGGTGGGGCACCAAGAGCGGCATGGGCGGCTTCTACGACCAGGCGTCGGGCAAGCTGGTCAACCTGCAGCGCGCGTTCGCTCCGGAAGACATCGGCGGCGAAGGCTACAAGGGCATCCTGAACAACGACAAGAGCCGTGCCTACCAGGTCACCCTGGGCGGCAAGGGCGCGGTCGGCAACTGGGACTACAGCCTGAGTTTCACCCGTGGCGAATACCGCCTGGATGAAAGCAAGTTCCAGCGCTTCGGCAATGCCATCAACAGCTACTTCGCCGACAAGGTGCTGGGCCCGCAGCTGGGCACCAAGGATGGCTTCGGCATCTACAACACCAACTGGGGCGCGTTCTACTCGCCGATCGCGCCGGAAGACTTCGCTGGCTTCACCGGCTACACCACCAACCATGCCCGCACCTGGCAGAACCTGGCACGCGCGCAGGTCACCAATGGCTCGCTGTTCTCGCTTCCGGGCGGTGACGCCGGCCTGGCCGTGGTCGTCGAAGGCGGCAGCGAAGGTTGGGACTACAGCCCCGACCAGCGCCTGCTGGACGGCGACGTGTGGGGCTCGTCGGCTGTTGCCGGCAACGGCCATCGCAGCAACTACGCGGTGACCAGCGAGCTGCGCATGCCGCTGCTGGAGTCGCTGACGGTGACCGCTTCCGGTCGCTATGACGCCTTCAAGATCGCCGACAACACCGTCGACAAGGCCACCTACAGCGTGGGTGTCGAGTTCCGTCCGATCGAAAGCCTGCTGTTCCGCGGCAAGTACGGCACCGCCTTCCGCGCACCGACCCTGCCCGACGCGTTCCAGGGCCGCAGCGGCTACTACGCTGCCAACTCGACCGACTACTACCGTTGCGGCGAGCTGGGCTACGTGCCGGGCAACACCGACGCCTGCCGCTACGCGGACAGCGTCTCGGTCTACTCCGAGCGTGCCGGCAACCCGGACCTGGAGCCGATCACCGCCGACGTCTGGAATGCGGGCATCGTCTGGGCGCCGATGGCGAACCTGTCGATCTCGGCCGACTACTACAACTGGAAGATCGAGAACGAAGTCGATACGGCCAGCACCGACCAGCTGCTGCTGGCCGAGTACTACTGCCGCAACGGCCTGCCGAACGGTTCCTCGGCTACCTGCCAGAACGTGGCTGACTGGGTCACCCGTGATTCGGCCGGCAACCTGAGCTCGCTGTACACCCCGAAGATGAACGTGGCCCGCCAGAACCTGCAGGCCGTGACCGTCGGCTTCAAGTACCTGCAGGACATCGGCCGCTTCGGTTCGCTGCAGTTCTCGGGCAACTACACCAACATGCTCAAGCGTGAAGTGCAGGCGCAGCCGGGCGAGGACTTCCAGGACCTGCTGGGCAACCCGAAGTCGATGTGGAACTACGACAGCTTCGCCAAGGTCCGTTCCGACGCGTCGGTGGCCTGGTCGCTGGACAAGTGGACCACCACGCTGTACGCCAACTACATCGGCCACACCCCGAACTACCTGGCAGGCCTGAACGGCTACGAGTACACCCACACCGCGTCGGGCTACAAGGCAGGCAAGTGGGCGTCGTACACCACCTACAACCTGAGCGTGAACTACCGCGTGCAGGATGACCTGACCCTGTCGCTGATGGTCAACAACGTGTTCAACAAGATGCCCGAGCAGCAGGCCCACAGCTACCAGGGTACTTCCGGCACGCCGTTCAACAACTACCTGTACAACGTCTACGGCCGCACCGTGTACGTGCAGGCCAAGTACGACTTCGGCAAGTAATCCCGTCGTTTTCCGGGTTTGATTCCGGACCAGGCCCCGCTTCGGCGGGGCCTTTTTTTTGGGGCGACGCATGTGCATCGATCAGCGCATGAATATCCCGATTGTTAACCCATCAACCATTTACGAATTATTCATTAAGCCACAATCGGCAAATTCGTACCGATATCGCAATATATTGTTTTTAAAGATTTTTTTATTAACTCGCAACGAGCCATTGCGAGAGCGCGACAAGTCCGCGAAAAACAAGTTAAGCGTGTGTTACGTTCGAAAAACGCCGCCCTTCTGTGTCTGCAGTCTGCTGAACAATCCATGAGTTCCCAGGAAAGGGAAAACGCGTTTCTCACGACCACACGGAGTACCGCATGTCTCGCAATGGCTTTCCGCGTCACCCGCTCACCCGCGCCGTCCTCAGCGGCCTGATCCTGGCCAGCAGCAGCGCAATCGCGCTCGCCCAGGACAACACGCCCACCGATCTCGGACGCGTGACCGTCACCGGCTCACTGATCCCGCAGACGCAGATCGAGAACCACACGCCGGTCCTGACCGTCACCGCCGAGGACATCCAGACCCGCGGCTTCACCAGCGTGGCCGAGGTGCTGCAGCAGAACTCGCTGACCACCGGCGGCCTGCAGGGCGGCCAGACCTCGGCTTCGTTCACCCAGGGCGCTGAAGCCTCGGGCATGTTCGGCCTCAGCCCGAGCTACACCAAGTACCTGATCAATGGACGGCCGATGCTGTCCTACCCTGCCCTCTACAACGGCAGCGACACCTTCAACAACCTCAGCGGCATCCCGATCGACATCGTCGAGCGCATCGAGATCCTGCCCGGTGGCCAGTCGTCGCTGTACGGCTCGGACGCGATCGCCGGTGTGGTCAACATCATCCTCAAGGACCGCATGGACGGCGGCGTGCTGAACGTGCGCGGCGGCGGTCACACCGAGGGCGGCGGCAACGATTTCCGCGTCAGTGGCGCGCATGGCTTCAACGCCTTCGATGACCGCTTCCACGCGCTGGTCAACGTGCAGTACGAGAAGAGCAGCCCGATCTGGGGCTATCAGCGTGATTTGACCAAGCAGAACAACACCCAGGGCTATACGCCGCAGGTGCCGACCAACGACTTCCTGGTCTACCTGCCGGGCCAGCAGAACGCTTACGTGATGATGGACCCGACCCGCTGCGCCAACGTAGCCGGCCAGTTCGGCGGCACCACCGTACTGGGCACGCGAGCCACCGGTGAATCCTGTGGTTCGCCCTTCAGTGCCGGCTACAAGACCCTGAAGAACGGCAAGGAAAGCAGCCAGATCTATTCGTCGATGTCCTTCGACGTCAACGACAACTTCCAGCTGTTCGCCGATGCGCTGTACAGCCTGGAAGAGGTGCAGTACAACGCCGGTTCGGGCTATGCCTTCTGGGGCAGCGATGTCGGCTTCGGTGCGTTCGTCGACCAGGCCAGTGGCGAATACATGAACCTGCAGCGCGCGTTCGCGCCAGAGGACATCAGCGCCGCCGGCTACCGCGACATCATGAGCACCGATCGCAACAAGGCCTACCAGGTCACCCTCGGTGGTCGTGGCAACGTCGGCAACTGGGATTACAGCGCCAGCTTCAGCCGCGGCGAGTACAAGCTGACCGAGCGCAGCTTCGCGCGCTGGGCCAACGAGATCGACAGCTACTTCGAAGACCGCGTGCTGGGTCCGGTACTGGGCGTCAGCGACGACGGCTACAACATCTACAACCCGAACTGGGGCGCGTTCTATTCGCCGCTGCCGGCAGGTGATTTCCAGACCTTCACCGGCTTCACCTACAACAAGAGCCGCACCTGGCAGAACCTGGGCCGCGCGCAGATCACCAACGGTTCGCTGTTCAAGCTGCCCGGTGGCGATGCGGGCTTGGCCGTGGTCGCCGAAGCCGGCAGCGAAGGCTGGTCGTATACGCCGGACCAGCGCCTGCTCGATGGCAGCGTGTGGGGCACCACCTCGGTCGCCGGCGCCGGCCATCGCAGCAACTACGCGCTGACCAGCGAGCTGCGCATGCCGCTGCTGGAGTCACTGACCGTGACCGCCTCCGGCCGCTACGACGCGTTCAAGATCGCCGACAAGACCGTCGACAAGTCGACCTACAGCATCGGTGTGGAATTCCGTCCCATTGAAAGCCTGCTGTTCCGCGGCAAGTACGGCACTGCCTTCCGCGCGCCCAGCCTGTCCGACGCGTTCCAGGGCCGCAGCGGTTACTACGCCAACAGTTCGGTCGACTACTACCGCTGTGGCCAGCTTGGCTTCAACCCCAGCGACACCGTCGGGTGCCCGTACGCCAACGAGTCGGTGTTCGGCGAACAGTCCGGCAACCCCGATCTGGAAGCGATCACCGCCGACGTCTGGAACGCAGGCATCGTGTGGGCCCCCATCAACAACCTGTCGGTGTCGGTGGACTACTACAACTGGAAGATCAAGAACGAGGTCAACACCCTCAGTTCCGACCAGTTGCTGCTGGCCGAGTACTACTGCCGCAACGGCCAGACCAACAACACCTCGGCCAGCTGCCAGAACGTGAGCGACTGGATCACCCGTGACGGCACCGGCAAGCTGGAGCAGATCTACACGCCGAAGATGAACATCGCCAGCCAGAACCTGCAGGCGGTGACGGCCAGCTTCAAGTACGTGCAGGACATCGGCCGCTTCGGTGCGCTGCAGTTCTCCAGCAACTACACCAACATGATCAAGCGCGAACTGCAGCCGCAGCCGGGCGACGATTACCTGGACCTGCTGCGTGACCCGTACGCGATGTGGAACTACGACCAGTACGCCAAGGTGCGCGCAGATGGTGCGGTGGGCTGGGCGAAGGACAAGTGGACCACCACCCTGTACTTCAACTATATCGGCAAGACGCCCAACCGCATGGCGTACCTGGGCAAGGGCTACGACTACGTGCATCCGTCTGGGTACGAGGCCGGCAAGTGGGGCTCGTACACCACCTACAACCTGAGCGTGAACTACCAGGCGATGGACAACCTGACCCTGTCGATGATGGTCAACAACGTGTTCAACAAGATGCCCGACGGCCAGGCCCACAGCTACGCCGGCAACATCGGTGCGCCATACAACAGCAACATCTACAACCCGTACGGCCGTGCGGTCTACGTGCAGGCCAAGTACGAGTTCGGCAAGAAGTAAGCGCCGGTCCCGAGGTACCCAAAGGCCCCGCTTCGGCGGGGCCTTTTTTCATGCATGCGAATTGAGACGGGCAAGAGTTGAAAGTCCCATAAATTAATTAATTGAAAAGCCCCCTAGGACCTCTCTAAGCCTTTGAATCAAAAGCAGAAACTTGTTACTGACCGATACTGTTCTGCACCGCAACATTTTGAAACATTCCCAGACAAACCTGCTTATTGGTTGATTGCAAAGGAATTTTCCGGAAATACCTTGCACATCCGTGTGACGGCCTCATTTTGACAGCGTGAACGTCGTGTTACGGTCCGGCTGAACGGATTGCAACTGAACAGGTCATGAAGATGTCAGGGAGGACATCAGCCAGACGACATCGCTCACACGGGGATCCATCATGTCTCGCCATCGTTCCACGCCTTCGCGTCACCCCTTGACCCTCGCCCTGATCGGCACCCTGCTCGCCTCCGGTGCAGTCCACGCGCAGGACAACGGGCCAACCCAGCTTGACCGCGTCACCGTCACCGGTTCACTGATCCCGCA
Organism: Stenotrophomonas sp. YIM B13575; assembly: GCF_042787595.1. Taxonomy (NCBI): domain Bacteria; kingdom Pseudomonadati; phylum Pseudomonadota; class Gammaproteobacteria; order Lysobacterales; family Lysobacteraceae; genus Stenotrophomonas; species Stenotrophomonas sp. YIM B13575. Next base: position 22,242 of record NZ_JBHZOP010000007.1, read on the forward strand.
GACGCAGATCGAGAACCACACCCCGGTCCTGACCGTTACCGCCGAGGACATCCAGACCCGCGGCTTCACCAGTGTCGCCGACGTCCTGCAGCAGTCCTCGCTGTCGACCGGCGGCCTGCAGGGCGGACAGACATCCGCTTCGTTCACCCAGGGTGCCGAGGCAGCCGGCATGTTCGGGCTCAGCCCCGGCTACACCAAGTACCTGATCAACGGCCGCCCGATGCTCTCGTATCCGGCGCTGTACAACGGCAGCGACAGTTTCAACAACATCAGCGGCATTCCGATCGACATCGTCGAACGCATCGAGATCCTGCCGGGCGGCCAGTCGTCGCTGTACGGTTCGGATGCGATCGCCGGCGTGGTCAACATCATCCTCAAGGAGCGCATGGATGGCGGCGTGCTCAACGTCCGCGGCGGCGCCTACTCCGAAGGCGGCGGCAACAGCGTGCGTGTCAGTGCGGCGCGCGGTTTCAACGGAGTCGATGATCGATTCCATGCGCTGGTCAACGTGCAGTACGAAAAGACCAGCCCGATCTGGGGCTACCAGCGCGACCTGACCAAGGTCAACAATCCCGACGGCTACAGCCCGCAGTACGTCTCCAACGACTTCCTGGTGCTGCTGCCGGCCAACAGCAACCGCTACGCGATGATGGACCCGAACCTGTGCGCCAACGTCGCGGGCCAGTTCGACGGCACCACCGTGCTCGGCACCCGCCCGACCGGCCAGGCCTGTGGTTCGGTGTATGGCACCGGCTACAAGACCATCAAGAACGGCAAGGAAAGCGGGCAGATCTACAGCTCGATGACCTTCGATGTGAACGACAACTTCCAGTTGTTCGGCGACGCGCTCTACAGCCTGGAAGAAGTGAAGTACGCCACCGGCTCCGGCTACACCTGGTGGGGCACCTCCTCCGGCTGGGGCCGCTTCTATGATCAGGACAGCGGCCAGTACATGAACCTGCAGCGCGTGTTCGCGCCGGAGGACATCGGCGGCGGCGGCTACCGCGACATCATGAACACCGATCGCAACAAGGCCTACCAGGTCACGCTCGGCGGTCGCGGCACGGCCGGCAACTGGGACTACAGCGCAAGCTTCACCCGCGGCGAGTACAAGCTGACCGAGCGCAACTTCGTGCGCTGGAACGATCCGATCAACGACTATTTCGAGCAGCGCGTGCTGGGTCCGGTGCTGGGTACCACCAGCACCGGCTACAACATCTACAGCCCGGACTGGGAAGCGTTCTACTCGCCCCTGCCGAGCGGAGATTTCCAGAGCTTCACCGGCTACACCTACAGCCAGAGCCGCACCTGGCAGAACCTGTTGCGTGCGCAGGTCACCAACGGTTCGTTGTTCAAGCTGCCCGGCGGCGAGGCCGGCTTCGCAGTGGTGGTTGAAGGCGGCAGCGAGGGCTGGGATTACACGCCCGATACCCGCCTGGTGGATGGCAGCGTGTGGGGCACCACGGCGGTGTCCGGCGCCGGCCATCGCAGCAGCTACGCGGTGACCAGCGAACTGCGCATGCCGTTGCTGGAGTCGCTGACCGTGACCGGTTCCGGCCGCTACGACGCCTTCAAGATCGGCGGCAACACCATCGACAAGGCGACCTACAGCGTCGGCCTGGAGTTCCGCCCGATCGACAGCCTGCTGTTCCGCGGCAAGTACGGCACCGCGTTCCGCGCGCCCACCCTGTCCGATGCCTTCCAGGGTGTCAGCGGTTACTACGCCAACGGTTCCACCGACTACTACCGTTGTGGCCAGCTGGGCTACGACCCGGCCAACACCACCGGTTGCCCGTATGACAGCGTGTCGGTGTTCGGCACCCAGTCCGGCAATCCCGACCTGGAACCGATCACCGCCGATGTATGGAACGCCGGCATCGTGTGGGCTCCGATCAACAACCTGTCGGTGTCGGTGGACTACTACAACTGGAAGATCAAGAACGAGGTCAACACCCTCAGCTCCGATCAGCTGCTGCTCGCCGAGTACTACTGCCGCAATGGGCAGACCAACAACACCTCGGCCAGCTGCCAGAACGTGACCGATTGGATCACCCGCGATTCCTCCGGCGTGCTCGACGAGATCTATACGCCGAAGATGAACGTGGCCAGCCAGAACCTGCAGGCGCTGACGGCCAGCTTCAAGTACGTGCAGGACATCGGCCGCTTCGGTTCGCTGCAGTTCTCCGGCAACTACACCGACATGCTCAAGCGCGAACTGCAGCCGCAGCCGGGCGATGAGTACCTGGACCTGCTGCGCGACCCGTATGCGATGTGGGTGTACGACTCGTATGCCAAGGTGCGCGCCGACGGTTCGATCGGCTGGGCCAAGGACAAGTGGACCACCACCCTGTATGCCAACTACATCGGCAAGACGCCGAACTACATGGCCTACCTGGGCAATGGCTACGACTACGTCCACAGCTCCGGCTACAAGGCCGGCAAGTGGGGTTCGTACACCACCTACAACCTGAGCGTGAACTATCGGGCGATGGACAACCTGACCCTGTCGCTGATGGTCAACAACGTGTTCAACAAGCTGCCCGACAACCAGCGGTACAGCTTCGCCGGCACCAGCGGCCAGCCGTACAACAACTATCTGTACAACGCCTACGGGCGGGCCATCTACGTGCAGGCCAAGTACGAGTTCGGCAACCACTGATCCATCCGCGCGTTCGCGTACAACAGAAGACCCCGCCCCGGCGGGGTCTTTCCTTTGCGCGACATCGGTGCGGGAGGGAGGGGGGCGACGGCGGCACTGCCAAGGAAGGTCGTTGATCTGCTACCTTTCGACCTTGTTCATAATCCAGTCAGTTTCAGCCGATCAACGCGCAGCAAAAGGACAAGACATGCACGTGATTTCCGCTCGCACCCTGTGCGGTGCCCTCTCCATGGCCCTGGCCAGCGCCACGGCACATGCCGCCCCCATTCCGATCGAGGACCTGGCACGCATGCCAGCGCTGCAGTCGGTCTCGATGAGTCCGGACGGCAAGCATCTGGTCGCGTTGATCCCCTCTCCGGGCAACCCGGAAGAAACCGCACTGGCCAGTTGGGATACCGACGCAATGGGAGGCGCACCGAAGGTGGTCACGCCCTCCGGCGACCGGATGAAGTTCATTGCCGTGGGCGCCCTCAAGTCCGACCAGATCCTCGCGGTCGGCCGCCAGGAGTGGACCGGGCAGCTTGGGGGTTGCGGCGAAGGCAGCGTATCAGGCGCGACCAAGACATTCGTGGTCAAGACCTACCTCACCGACCAGAGCCAGAAGACCTTCAACGAAGCCTTCGCCGACAACACGCGCAAGCTGGGCGTGAGCGAACAGACCCAGCGCTGCCTGGAACTGGGTGGCAGCGCATCGTTGGTCAACATGCTGCCGCTGGATCCGGACCGGGTCATCATCCGCCAGCTCAGCGAGATAACGCTGACCGCCAATTACTACCTGTACAACCTCAAGACAAAGGAAACCGAACTGCTGTTCCGCGGCGGCACCCGCGCCCAGCCGGCGCTGTTCGACCCGCGCAGCGGCAAGGTGCTCGCCAAGAGCCAGATCGAGCCGGTCAGCGGTGACTACGACCAGCAGGTGCTGATCCTGGACGCGGCCTCGGGTCAGTACGTGCTGCAGAAGCCGTTGCAGACGCGCCTGTCCAACCGGCACACCGTGGAACTGGCCGGCGTGGACGACGCCACCGGCAAGTACTACGTACTGACCGACTTGTTCTCGGACAAGGTGCAGGCCCACCTTTACGACGCCAAACAGCAGAAGTTCGATCCCGAACCGGTGCTGGCCAACCCCAACTTCTCCATCGCCAGCCTGGTGTTCAGCACCCAGCCGAGCACGTTCAACCAGGTCGTCGGCTTCACCATCGATGGCCCGGCACTGCAGACGGTGTATGTCGACCCGACACTGAAATCCATCCAGGACACGCTCAAGCAAACCGCGCCAGGGCGGCAGATCGAGATCACTCGCTACAACGACGATTTCTCCCGCATCCTGTTCCGCGCCACCGGCCCGGATGCCCCGACTGCGCACTACCTGCTGCTGGACCGCAAGAAGGTGGTGAGCCTGGGCAGCGAGCGTCCGTGGATCGCCAAGGGCGCAGTGGGCGAGCAGCGCTGGATCACCTATACCGCGCGCGACGGGCGCGTCATTCCGGCCATCCTCGATCTACCCGCCGGATGGAAGGAAGGCGCTCCCCCCGCGCCGGCCATCATCCATCCGCATGGCGGCCCTTGGGCCCGCGATTACATGCAGTGGGACGCGTCGGGCTGGGTCGCGCTGTTGACCTCGCGCGGCTACGCCGTGCTGCGTCCGCAGTACCGCGGATCGTCCGGCCTGGGCCGCGAGCTGTGGACTGCCGGTGATCGAGAATGGGGGCAGAAGATGTCCGACGATAATGATGACGGCGCCGCCTGGCTGGTATCGCAGGGCTTCGCGGCAAAAGACCGCATCGCCATCTTCGGCTATTCGTACGGCGGCTTCGCCGCCGCGGCCGCCACGGTTCGCCCCGGCTCTCCCTACCAGTGCGCCATTGCCGGCGCTCCGGTCACCGATCTCGCACGCTTGGGCACCAGCTGGAGCGACAACCGCCTGCAACGCATCCTGCAGGGGCAGACGGTCAAGGGCATGGATCCGATGCGCAACACCGCCAGCGCCAACATCCCGGTGATGCTGTTCGTCGGCGACCGCGATGTGCGCACCCCCTCCTTCCACGCCCAGGGCTTCTACGAAGCAGTGAAGGACAAGGTGCCCGCGCAGTACCACCTGATTGCCGACCAGCAGCACAGCATGCCGTGGTACCCACGCCAGCAGCGCGAAACGCTGGGCCTTATCGAAGGCTTCCTGAAGAAGGATTGCGGTCCGGGCGGCCTCTAACCCACGTTTATCGCGTCACCGAACGCCCCCGCCGGCCATCCGCCAGCGGGGGCGTTCCGCATTCAAACGGTGAATTCCCCTTAAACATCAAAGCATTACAGCTTCGCTTCGTTCATCTTGCATTTACTTTACGGCAACCATACACTCCGTTAACCGAAGCGTAACAAATAGGGAAATTACCGAAATGCGCAACGTCATTCGCCTCTCAAAGCCGAGCCGCGTCCCGCTGACCCTCGCGGTTCTGGCCTGTCTGCATGTCGCTCCTGCCTTTGCCCAGGAAACACCCCAGCAGGAAGCTGCTTCGTCAAGCACCACCCCCGCTTCCAAGCGCGCCACTGAACTTGACACCGTCACCGTCACCGGCTCGCTGATCAAGCGCCCCGAGTACGAGACCACGTCGCCGGTGCAGGTCATCTCGATCGACAAGGCGATCTCTGCCGGTCAGTTCGATACCGCCGACTTCCTGCAGACGTCTTCGATCGCTGCGGGCTCCACGCAGATGAACAACCAGTTCGGCGGCTTCGTCGTCGAAGGCGGTACCGGTGTGCAGACGGTCTCGCTGCGTGGCCTGGGCGCGAACCGCACGCTGATCCTGCTCGACGGCCAGCGTCCTGGCCCGGCCGGTACCCGCGGCCAGGTCGCCGCGTTCGATCTGAACGTCATTCCGCAGGCCATCCTGCAGCGGCTGGAAATCGTCAAGGACGGCTCCTCCTCCATCTACGGCTCCGATGCGCTTGCTGGCGTGGTCAATCTGATCACCCGCAAGACCATGGACCGGCCGGAGATGACCTACTCCATGAGCGTGCCGCAGCATGGTGGCGGCGAACAGTTCTCTGCCTCGATCGCCAACGGCTGGAACTTCGAGAAGGGCAGTGTCGTGGCGGCCGCGCAGTGGGACCGTCTGAACGCGCTGACCGTGGGTGATCGCGATTACTTCCGCTGCGCTGAAGACATGGTGTGGGGCACTGACGGCAAACGCATCGACCGTGAGGATCGCTCGATCCTGGCCGGCACCAACCTGGCAGGCTGCAGCACTGGCAACCTGTACGCCAACACCATCATCAACTACAACAACCCGGCGATCCGCTACGTGCCCTCGCCCGATGGCAGCACGGTGGGCCCATTCCCGGGCTACCGCCCGCGCCCGCGTCCGACTCCGACCTACGCCAACGGCGGCACCGCGTACTACCAGGATGTCCTGAACTTCCCGTTCTACCACGACCAGGAAGTGATCAATAAGCGTGAGCGTGCCTCGCTGTACGCCGCCACCGACTTCAGCTTCGACAGCTTCAACTGGAAGACCCAGTTCCTGTACAACCGCCGTGAGACCAAGGCGCACAGCTGGCGCCAGTTCTACCCGACGGTCTACAGCGAGGCCGCCGATGACTACTTCCAGGTCATCATGCCGTTCCCGAGTGACCAGAAGATCACGGTCGACTACTTCTACGGCACCACCAAGTTCGATGGCCAGTTCAAGTCCACCGACAGCTGGACCTGGGAAGTCAACGCCGGCTTCAGCCGCTCTACCGGCAAGTACGGCACGCTGTCGATCGATGTCGACCGCGCCGGCGATCTCGTCTATACCGACGATGACATGCCGGTGAACTACTTCGATCCGGGCTTCCTCAACGGCACCCGCATGAACGAGCTGATTGCCGCGGTGGGCCAGTACCACACCGGCAAGACCACCTACGATCAGACCAGTGCCAACGCGATCTTCAGCGGCAACCTGTTCACCCTGCCCGCCGGCGATGTCGCCTCGGCATTCGGTGTCGAGTTCCGCAGGTACAAGATCGATGACACGCCGTCGGATTTCGCACTCGCCGACCGCGCCTGGAACTCCACCTCTGCCGGCCCGACCCGCGGCACCGACAAGGTCAAGGAAGCCTTCGCCGAAGTCGACGTGCCACTGCTGAAGGGCATTCCGGGCATCGAATCGCTGTCGGTGAACGTCTCCGGCCGCGTGTTCGAATACGACTCGGTGCCGGGCTCGGATCACGTCTGGAAGACCGGCGTGAACTGGCAGATCATCCCGTCACTGCGCGTGCGCGGCACCATGGGCACCTCGTTCCGTGCGCCGGGCCTGTACGAGCTGTACCTGGGCGATCAGACCGGCTTCCTGCCGCAGACCCAGATCGACCCCTGCATCCAGTGGGGCGACAGCAACAACACCTTCATCCGTGCCAATTGCGGCGCGGCCGGCATTCCGGACACCTATACCGGCGGCGGCGGCAGTAGCGCCACCATCTACTCCGGCGGCGGCGGCAAGAACAACCTGCAGCCGGAAACGTCCAAGGCCAAGACCCTGGGCCTGGTCTGGAGCCCGACCTTCGCCAACCTCAACGTGGCGCTGGATTACTTCGACTATGACGTGCGCGGTGAAATCACTCAGCTCGACGAGTACGACATCGTGTTCGGCTGCTACGGCTCGGCGGTGTTCCCCAACGCATTCTGTGACCAGATTGTGCGCAACAGCCCGACCAACCCGTCGGCGCCGAACAACATCACCACGATCTACAACAAATACGTGAACATCAACCGCGAGCGCACCCGCGGCTACGACCTGCAGGTCAACTACGACAACGACTTCTCGTTCGGCAAGATTTCCGCTGAAGCGCAGGTCACCTACACCATCGAAGATACCTACCAGTTGTTCGGGTCGGCGTCGGACAGCGGCGTCAACACCTCCGACCAGGTCGGCTACATCGGCCGGCCGAAGACCGTCGGCCTGGCCAGCGTCAGCCTGGAACGCGGTGACTGGACGTTCAACTGGCAGGGCACCTACGTCAGCAGCACCCAGAACAAGGACCTGGACCGGAACTTCACCTATTCCGGTTACCAGAACGCGACCCGCGACATCAAGGCCGGTTGGCAGCTCCGCCACAGCGCCTCGGTGGCCTACGACATGGATGACTGGACCTTCATGGTCGGCGTGCGCAACCTGTTCGACAAGGCGCCGGACACGATCTCCAACACCGCCGGCACCCGCTACGGCAACGTCCCGCTGTACGCCTCGCAGTACGACTGGTACGGCCGCACGTTCTTCGCGCGCGTGTCCTACAAGTTCTGATCGCAGCATTGCAGCACATGAAAAGGGCGGCTCCGGCCGCCCTTTTCTTTTGCCTGCGCCACGCCGGCGACGTGCCATGACCGCTGATCATCGCCAGCGTTGACACCGCACTCCGCCGCACACAAATGGCTCCTGAACGCACCCCCGCGCATTACTCCCCGCCATCGCGCCGGAGCGGCGCGATGTCCCAGCAAGACACCTTTTTGCGCAAAGCGGGACTTAACAGGCCATTCATATATGACACGAGACGCCAGACTCAGCACATCACAACTGAGACCAAGTCTCTGTATTTGTTGCAATTTCATGTATCCCATTGATATCTCTGGCGACAAAGCGTGACGGAACCGTACTTTTCTTGTTAAGAGCGTGTTAGGTTCGATGAAGGTCAGGACAAACCATGAACATGACCGTAACAACCGCAGGGATGCGGACGATCTTCATCCACTAGGGGGATTCACTACATGACGCACCACCGCACGCCCGGTCGCCACCCGCTGACCAACGCTCTGCTCGCCGGCCTGATGATGGCCGCCGCGGCCCCGGCCCTGGCCCAGGAGGCCAGCTCCGGCAGCAACCCGATCGACCTGGACCGCGTCAGCGTGACCGGCTCGCGCATCGCGCGTACCGGCTTCGTGACCCCCTCGCCGGTCACCGCCATTACCGCCGAAGAAATCCGCGCCACCGGCGCCAACAACATCGGCGACCTGATGGCGCGCCTGCCGGCGCTGAGCCCGACCTACACGCTGGGCAATTCCACCCGCTTCATCGGCACTGCCGGCGTGGGCCTGATGGACCTGCGCGGCATGGGCACCTCGCGTACGCTGGTGCTGGTCAATGGTCGCCGCCATGTCGGCGCGACCTCCGGCTCCTCGGCGGTGGACGTCAACACGATCCCGGTCGAGTGGATCGAACGCGTTGAAGTCATCACCGGTGGTGCCTCGGCCGTGTATGGCGCCGATGCCGTGGCCGGCGTCGTCAACTTCATCATGAAGAAGTCGTTCGACGGTGCCGAAGTGCGCGCCCAGACCGGCATGGCCAGTGAGGGCGGCTTCAACCGCTCCTTCATCAGCGCCTCGGCCGGTACCGACTTCGCCAATGGCCGCGGCAGCGCGGCGATCGCACTGGAATACAGCAAGCAGGACCGCTTTGTCCGCAGCGACCGCGCGATCGGCAACGAATTCCTGGTGTCGGTGCCGAACCCGAACTACGACCCGACCAAGCCCTCCAACGAAAGCAATCCGCAGACGGTGCTGAGCGGCCCCGGCGGCAACCATTCGATCTCCTTCGGCGGCACCTTCACGCTGGGTGCGTTCTCGCCCAACAACAAGGCGACCTGGGGCAACCGCTACCAGTTCAATCCGGACGGCACCTACCGCCCGCAGCGCTATGACGGCGTGATGCCGAGCACCACCAGCTGCGTCAACTGCGACTTCGCCGACCTCAATTCGGTGGCCGATCTGCAGCCCGGCTTCGACCGCAAGAGCGTCAATACGGTCGTCAACTTCGACCTGACCGACAACCATCGCCTGTACTTCGAAGGCAAGTACACCGAGACCGTGTCGGACTTCCTGGCGCAGCCGTCGTTCGACCAGACCCTGCGCATCCAGCGTGACAATGCCTACGTTTCGCCGCAGCTGCGCGCGCTGATGGCCGCCAACGGCGCCAGCCAGTTGACCCTGAGCCGCTTCAACGTCGATGCCGGCCAGCGTGGCGAGCACGTGGAGCGCAACACCCAGCGCTTCGTGCTCGGCGTGGAAGGCAACCTGACCGAGAACTGGACCTACGACGTGTACGGCAACTGGGGCCAGAGCGAAGTCAAGCGCTGGAACCTCAACAACCGCATCAACGAGCGTTGGCAGGCGGGCCTGGACACCGTGGTCGATCCGTCCACCGGCCAGATCGTCTGCCGCACCACGCTCAACCCGAACGCGACCAATCCCAACAACGCCAACCGCGTGTACTCGCAGTTCGCCCGCGAAGGCTGCGTGCCGTTCTCGGTGTTCGGCAATGGTGCGGTGACCCAGGCGGCACGCGACTGGATGAACGTCAAGTCGTTCAACTACTCGCGCCTGCAGCAGTCGGTGTTCAGCGCCTCGCTGGCCAACGCCTCGCTGTTCAGCCTGCCGGCCGGCGACGTCGGCGTGGCCGGCGGCGTGGAATACCGTCGCGAGAAGAGCCGTGAAATCACCGATCCGCTGGCAGCGCAGGGCCTGACCTTCCTCAACGCGATCCCCAACCGGATGGGCAAGTACGACGTGCGCGAAGCATTCGTCGAAGCCACCGTGCCGTTGCTGGCCGACATCCCGGGCATCTACAACCTGACCATGGACGCTGCCGGTCGCTGGTCCGATTACAGCAGCATCGGCAAGACCACCACCTGGAAGGTCGGCCTGGACTGGACCATCATCCCGTCCCTGCGTGCCCGCGGCACCCTGTCGCAGGCGGTGCGTGCGCCGAGCATCGGCGAACTGTACAACCCGCAGAGCGAGAACTTCGCCACCGTCAACGACCCCTGCAACTACCTGGCTACCAATTCCAACCGCCCCAACACCGCAGCGGACCCGGCCCTGCGCCAGGCCAACTGCTCGGCGCTGGGCGTGCCGGTGGGCTGGGTCGATACCTACACCGCAACCCGCCCGGGTGTCAGCGGCGGCAACCCGAACCTGAAGCCGGAACGCGCGCGCAGCTTCACCTATGGCCTGGTCTGGCAGCCTGACTTCCTGCAGGGCTTCGGCATGTCCGTGGACTACTGGTGGATCAGTCTGAAGGACGCCATCGGTGCAGTGAACGCACAGACCAACGCCACCCGCTGCGTGGATTCGCCGGGGGGCATCAACAACAGCTTCTGCGGCTTCATCGAGCGCGCACCGGTCGGTGGCAAGACCGATGCGGGCGGTCGTACCTTCCCGGAACATTCGATCAGCCGTTGGGTTGCGCTGAACGAAAACCTGGCACGCTCGCGTCGCGTCGGCGTCGACCTGGAAATGGACTACCGCTTCAAGCTGGCCGAGGGTGACACGGTGATCCGCCTGGTCGGTACCCGCCTGCTGCAGTCGCGTGAATGGGCCTTCCAGGACTTCCCGAACGAGTACGACGAGAACGTCACCTGGGTGACCGACCCGCGCTGGCGCGGTTCGCTGCAGACCAAGTACTCGCTGGGTCAGTGGCGTGCGTCGTGGGACCTGAACTACGTGAGCAGCAACCTGCGCGTGCAGCCGAAGAGCTACCAGGCCAACCCGGGCCAGACCAGCCCGATCCGCAACGGCTCGTACGTCTACCACAACTTCCAGTTCGGCTACCGCTTCCCGGGCGACAAGATCGACGTCTACCTGGGCGTGGACAACGCCTTCGACAAGGATCCGCCGGTGAACTACTTCGGCTCCGACGTCGGTTCGGCGATGTACGACAACATCGGCCGCTACATGTACATGGGCGCGACCTACAAGTTCTGATCCAGCAACACATGTAGTACCCCGACAGACCCGGCTTTTGCCGGGTCTGTCTTTTTCCGGTACCGGCAAGGCCCTTGCGCCCGGCCATGACCTTCGACACCCTTGCAGTGCGGGCCGGCGGCGTATCGTTCGGCCCACGGCCGTTCCCCCGGCCCTTCCCTGACTCACTCGGCCTGGAGGCCATTCAAGTGACCCGTACTCCCAAGATCGTGCTGCTGACCCTGGCCGTTTCGGCCGCGCTGGTCGGCTGCGGCAAGAACGAAACCCCGGCAAAGGATGCCACCGCCTCCACGCCGGCCGCGGCCGACGCCGCCACCACCTACAAGCTCGACGAGAGCAAGCTGCCGGCCTACAACGCCTTCCAGGCCAGCGATCTGGACAGCAACCTGGACGCCTGCACCGCCTTCGGCGACTACGTCAACGGCAAGTGGCTGGCCGCCAACGAGATTCCGGGCGACCGCACCAGCTGGGGCGCCTTCACCATCCTCGACGAGCGCTCGGTGGCCGTGCAGCACCAGCTGGCCGAGCAGGTCGCGCAGGTCAAGAACCCGGCCGGCATCGAGAAGATCGTCGGCGACCTGTGGGCCACCGGCATGGACGAAGCCAAGGTCAACGCGCAGGGCATCGAGCCGCTGAAGGCCGACCTGGCTGCGATCGATGGCCTGCAGGACAAGGCGGCCATCGCCAACTACCTGCGCAGCAGCGCCGCCAAGGGCGAGAACGTGCTGTTCGGCTTCGGCGCCGAAGCCGATTTCAAGAACTCGGCCGTGAACATGGCTTACGCCAGCCAGGGCGGCCTGGGCCTGCCGGACAAGACCTTCTATACCGACGCGTCCAAGGCCGACAAGCTGAAGGCCTACCAGGCCCACGTGGCCAAGGTGCTGGAGCTGTCCGGCGTGGCCGCTGCCGATGCCGCCAAGCAGGCTGAAGAAGTCGTCAAGTTCGAGACCCGCCTGGCCAAGGCATCCAAGTCCAGCGTCGAGCTGTCGCGCGATGTCTCGCTGTACTACCACCCGGTCAGCCTGGCCGAGGCCGATGCGCTGACCCCGAACTTCAGCTGGACCGAGTTCTTCAAGTCGCAGAACGTGGCCGCGCCGGAGAAGTTCTCGCTGGCCATCCCGGCCTTCCACCAGGAAGTGAGCAAGGCGCTGGGCGACACCGATCCGTCGGTGTGGCGCGCCTACCTGCGCTTCCACACCGTGGACAGCGCTTCGCCGTACCTGGCTGATGCCTTCGTGCAGGAGAACTACGAGTTCTACGGCAAGACCCTCAATGGCCAGAAGGAACAGAAGCCGCGCTGGAAGCGCGTGCTGGGCACCATCGAGAGCGACGCCGGCGAAGCCTTCGGCCAGCTGTACGTGAAGGTCGCCTTCTCGCCGGAAGCCAAGGCGAAGATGGAAGAGCTGGTGAAGAACCTGGCCGCCTCGCTGAAGGAACGCATCCAGGGTCTGTCCTGGATGAGCGAAGAGACCAAGGCCAAGGCCATCGCCAAGTGGGAAACCTTCACTCCGAAGATCGGTTACCCGGACAAGTGGCGTGACTGGTCGGGCCTGCAGACCAACCGTGACAGCTATCTGGGCAACGTACGCGCGGCCACTGCGTTCAACTACCAGTACAACCTGGCCAAGATCGGCAAGCCGGTGGACAAGACCGAGTGGGGCATGACCCCGCAGACGGTCAATGCCTACTACAACCCGCTGCAGAACGAGATCGTGTTCCCGGCCGCCATCCTGCAGCCGCCGTTCTTCGACCCGAAGGCCGACGACGCGCTGAACTACGGCGGCATCGGTGCGGTCATCGGCCACGAAATGACCCACGGTTACGACGACCAGGGCAGCCGCTTCGGGCCGACCGGCAACTTCGAGAACTGGTGGACCGAAGCCGATTCGAAGAACTTCGCTGGCCTGACCGGCAAGCTGGTCAAGCAGTTCGACCAGTACAAGGTCGACGGCCAGGCCGTGAACGGGCATCTGACCCTGGGCGAGAACATCGCCGACCTGGGTGGCCTGGCCACCGCCTACGACGCGCTGCAGAAGGCGTCGGCTGGCAAGGAAGACGCGAAGATCGATGGCTTCACCCGCGATCAGCGCTTCTTCTTCAACTGGGCCACCGTGTGGCGCACCAAGTACACCCCGGAGAACGCCAAGGTCCGCCTGGCGACCGACCCGCACGCGCCGGCGCAGTTCCGCGCCATCGGTGCGCCGTCGAACCTGCCGACCTTCACCGCGGCCTTCCAGTGCAAGCCGGGTACGCCGATGTCGCGCACCGGCGACTCGCAGGTGGTGATCTGGTAAGCCACGGCTGAGGCCACGGTTTGCCTGCAAAGGCCCGGGATTTCCCGGGCCTTTGTTTTTTTGCGGCGCCAACCATCCACGCGTGGCGTGGATCTACTGGCGGCCTGCCGGTCCGCGCCGTTGGTAGAGGCCGACCTTGGTCGGCGCATGGCGCGAAGAACCACCGTGATGCGTGCATGCCGCGCCCCTGCCACCCACCCGGTAGCGCCGGGCCACGCCCGGCGGATGCACCGTGATGCGTGCATGCCGCGCCCATGCCACCTACCCGGTAGCGACGGGCCATGCCCGGCGGATGCACCGTGATGCGTGCATGCCGCGCCCATGCCACCCACCCGGTAGCGCCGGGCCATGCCCGGCGGATGCACCGTGATGCGTGCATGCCGCGCCCA
>NZ_JBHZOP010000069.1:0-31010 GCF_042787595.1 Stenotrophomonas sp. YIM B13575
CCGCCAGCAGCGTGCGCACGTCGTAGGTGGAATTGAACACCTCCGGCACGCCGCGCTCGATGCCCAGCAGCGTATACACCGCTTCCATCGGCGTGCGCACCGAATACTCGGTGGTGAAAATGCAGTCGCGCTGCTTCGATTCGGCGAACTGGCCGATGAAGGCGAAGTTCACCGCGCCCTCCGGCACCACGTCCGGGCGGTCACCGGCCTGGCGCGGCATGAAGAACGCGGTGATGTACGGCATCATCACCGGCACCGTCTTCGCACCGGTCGCCGCCAACTCGTCGATCTCCTCCACCGGCACGCCCAGGTGGTACAGCCACTCGCGGGTGATCTCCTCGCCCGTGCAGTCCTGCATCGGCTTGTTCACGTAATCGCCGGGCGTATCCACGAACAGCGAATACACCCACACCACGATCTGGTCCTTCGGCTGGTTCTTGAAGTGCGGCTGGCGGTTCACCGTCCAGCTCATCAGCCAGCGTGAATCGCGCACGCTCACGATGCCGCCGGTCACCACCCTGCCGCTGAACGGATCGCGCTTGGCAATCTTCTCGATGTATGCCGGAATGCGCGCGTCCAATGTGGTCACCGTTGCCGATTCCCACTTGGTTTCCGCTATATGCGCGCCGAACACATCCGGGTGCCCGAACGCCGCATCCTTGGCCGCGATGCGCCGCCACAGGTCCCACGCCGGTGCCGGGCCTTCATTCAAGCGCGCAGCAGTGTGGTGGTCGCCGTTGTCGGAATTCTCGGTGAGCGAGCCGATCGTCATGAACAGCAGATCGTCCGCGCCCAGATCCACGCCACCGGCCTGGCCATCCTGCGTCCAGTGGATGCGCGTGGCCTGCTGTCGCCCTTCCTGCTGCGCGAAGTCCACATCGGTCACCTCGGTGCCGTACTGGAACCGCACATCGCGCTCCTGCAGCCACTTCACCAGCGGCAGCACCAGCGATTCGTACTGGTTGTACTTGGTGAACTTCAGCGCAGAGAAATCCGGCAGCCCGCCGATATGGTGGATGAAGCGATGCAGGTACAGCTTCATCTCCAGCGCCGAGTGCCATTCCTCGAACGCGAACATCGTGCGCCAGTAAAGCCAGAAATTGCTGTCCAGGAAATCGCGGCCCAGCACCTCGTTGATGCGCTTGTTCTCCATCTCCTGCCGGGTAGCCAGGAACAGCGCGATGATGTCCTTCTGCGCCTGCTCGCTCAGGGTGAACAGGCCATCGGTATGCGCATCCTCGCCCCGGTTGACGGTGGCGCGCTGCAGCGAATAGTTCGGGTCATCCTTGTTCAGCCAATAGAACTCGTCCAGCACGCTGGCATCGTCTATTTCCAGCGACGGAATCGAGCGGAACAGATCCCACAGGCACTCGAAGTGGTCTTCCATCTCGCGGCCGCCGCGGATCACGAAACCCTTCTCCGGCACCTTCAGGCCATCGAGCGCGCCACCGGCAATCTGCTGCTGCTCCAGGATGGTGATGCGCTCGCCGGGCATGCGCCCATCGCGCACCAGGAACGCCGCACCGGCCAGCGAAGCCAGGCCCGAGCCGACGAACCACGCCGTCTTGTTGTCCACGCCCACCGGCTTGCGCGGGCGTGCGAAGGCCTCGTAGTTGCCACTGCTGTAGAACATGCGCGTCTCCTTCCTGGATGGGGTGAGCCCACTCTAGCGCTGAACCGATGTACCGCATCCTGCAGAGAGACTGCGACGCAGTGACGCATGCCCCGATGCAAGCGGCCTCAACCGCCGTCAGCATTCGCCTCGGTAGTGAACCAGCGCTGGAACCCGTCGATGGCGTCCGGCATCAGCGCGCGGACGCGCTCACAGACCACCGCTTCGGCCTGGCGGATGGCACTCACTGCATCCGGCTGCGCGCACAACGCCATCGCCACATCCGAGGCATCCAGCATCGCCAGGTTCACGCCCACGCCTACCGGCGGCATCAGATGGGCTGCATCTCCGATCAGCGTCACACCATTGCGCGGTGTCCAGCGGAAATCCGCCGGCAGGCTGTAGATCGGCCGCCGCACGAAGTCGGTGCACGCCTCCAGCAGCCGCCGCAGGTTCGGTGCCCAGCCGGTGTAGCTTCCTGTCACCAGCGCGCGCATGCCTTGCTGCACGATCTGCGCATCAAGCCAATCAGAAGGCCGCTTCAGCGCCGCATACACGCAGAGGCGATCACCGCTGTTGCGCTGCACGAACATCGCCTCCTCGCCGCCAAAGCAGAACAGGCTGCCCTGCCCCACCATGGCCGCGATATCCGCCGCAGGCTGTGCGATCCAGCCTTCGAAGAAGGTAATGCCGGTCGGCAACGGCTGGCAGGCACTCAGCGCCGCGCGCACTTTCGACCACGCACCATCGGCACCGATCACGATGTCCGCCTCGGCCTGCACGCCGTTGGCAAAGCGCAGGCTGTGGTGGCCTGCCTGTGCAAGCACTAGCTCGGTCAGGCAATGGCCCCACTGCACCGTGTCGGTCGGCAGCGCACCCAGCAGCAGCTGGCGCAGGTCGCCGCGGTCGATCTCCGGCTTGTCCATGCTTCCCTCCGGCCCGAATCCACCGGCGACAATCTCTCCGGTCCACGGATCGCCTGTCCGCTGTTCCTGTCCCTCGTGGCGCGCCACGGCCCGGAATGCGTCCAGCAGACCGGCGCGCTGCAGCGCCACCTGGCCGGAATCCTCGTGCAGATCCAGCGTGCCGCCCTGGGTGCGCTGCTGCCCCGACGACTCGCCCTCGTACACGCACACGCGGTGGCCGCCGCGATGCAGGATGAGGGCGGCGGTCAGGCCGGCGGGGCCTCCGCCGATGATGGCGATACGCGGATGCTGCAGCATGAGGCGGCCCATGGAATAGTTGACATATCAACCGTAGAACGTTTCGGTTGACACGTCAACCGAACACGGGCAACGTGGGCTCATGACCTCACCCACCATCACTCCCGACGAGTGGGCCGCCTGGCGCGGCTTCCGGCGCATGGCCGAGATCACCTCCGGCCGCATCGTCCACGACATCACCCGCAGCACCGGGCTCTCCAGTGCCGACTTCGTCGTGCTGATGGAACTGAGCAAGGCAAAGGATC
Organism: Stenotrophomonas sp. YIM B13575; assembly: GCF_042787595.1. Classification (NCBI taxonomy): domain Bacteria; kingdom Pseudomonadati; phylum Pseudomonadota; class Gammaproteobacteria; order Lysobacterales; family Lysobacteraceae; genus Stenotrophomonas; species Stenotrophomonas sp. YIM B13575. The sequence continues at coordinate 3,081 of NZ_JBHZOP010000069.1, forward strand.
GCTGCCGCCGCCAGCGCGAACTGCTGGACTACCTGGAATGGGACAAGACCCGGCTCTCGCACCAGCTCACCCGCATGGCCGGCCGCGGCCTGATCGAGCGCGACACCGACAGCGACAACGTCGTGGTGATCCGCATGACCGCAGAAGGCCGCACCCAGCTTGGCGCAGCACGGCCGGTCCATGTCACCAGCGTGCGCCGTAATTTCCTGGACCATCTCTCAGCCGATGACCTGGCCGCGCTGCAGCAGATCACCGACAAACTGCATGCAGCACTGCAGGACGCAGAGAACTGAGACGCCGTCAGTTCACAGACGACGGCCCAACACCTGTCCCGGCCAGCCATCCACGTTGAAGGTCGACAGCCGCTCGTAACCGCACGATTCGTAGAAGCGCACCAGCTCGCCACTGCCACCGCCATAGCAGTCCACGCGCAGGTAATCCAAGCCCGCCGCGCGCGCCTGCTCGTCCGCGAACGCCATCAAGCGACGGCCGATACCACGCACCCGCGCATCGCGCGAAGCAATCAGCACGCGCACGTACAGCTCTGGCTCGGTTGCCGCAGGCACATACGGCATCGCCTCGCCCAACGCCAGGAACGCACGCACCTCACCCTGCGCGGTTTCCGCCACCCACGCACCGGGCAGCGCGCAGGCATCGTTCACCTGGGTGATGCGGCGCGGAATGGACGACCACGCCTCGGTGCCCCATTGCTGCGGGTTGCCGATGGCCACGAACCACGCAATCACCTCATCGAACAAGCCCAGCACCGCAGGCGCATCGGCCACGCTGGCGCGACGGATGTTCAAGATGTCCTTTCCAACTTCAGTCACGCACGCACTCCCTGACGTCCCGCAAATCCAGTAGTGCCAGGCCATGCCTGGCAAGCACCCAGTGTATCGACCCCGCGCCTCACCATCGCACTTGACATGCAGGCATTTACCTGCCTATTGTGATCCCACGGACGGCACCCCGCCGCCCACCGTGGAGCCGCAGTCATGGTGGATATCGCGCACAGAGTCGGCATCAACGGCCCATCGGCCCAGGTCTACCAGGCCCTGGCCACTCCCGAAGGCATCGCCGCCTGGTGGGCCGAAGACACCACCGGCGACCGCCACGTCGGCGGCACCGCCACCGCCCGCTTCACCGCCAACGGCGTGCAGATCGGCGCCATGCAGATGAAGCTGCTGCAACTTCAGCCAAACGAGCTCGTGCTGTGGGAATTCATCGACGGCCCGCCGGAATGGATCGGCACCACCGCGCGCTTCGCCCTGCACCAGGACGGCGACTACTGCATCGTGCTGTTCACTCACGAAGGCTGGAAGAAACGCGTGGAGTTCATGCACCACTGCAGCACCAAATGGGCCATCTTCCTGATGAGCCTGAAATCCCTGCTGGAAACCGGGCGCGGCCAGCCCAGCCCGCAGGACATCAAGATCGACAACTGGAACTGAAGGCCCCCATGGATGCAGACAAGGTGTTCAAGGCACTGGCCGACCCCACGCGCCGCACGCTGCTGGACCTGCTGTGCGAGCGCAACGGACAGACGCTGGGGCAGCTCTGCGAGCACCTGCAGATGGCCCGGCAATCGGTCACTCAGCACCTTGGCCTGCTGGAAGACGCCAACCTGATCAGCACCGTCAGGCGCGGCCGCGAGAAGCTGCACTTCATCAACCCGGTGCCGTTGCACGATGTCTATACGCGCTGGGTAAGCAAGTTCGAGCAGCAGCGCTTGAGCCTGCTGCATGACCTCAAACAGGAACTGGAAGGAGAATGACGATGAGCGCTGAATCCACCCGTTTCATCCACGTGATCTATATCGCCTCCACGCCACAGAAGGTGTTCGAGGCCATCACCCGGCCGGAGATCGCCCGCACCTACTGGGGCCATGAAAACGTATCGGACTGGAAGCCCGGGTCGCGCTGGCAACACGTGCGCGCCAACGACGAACGCAAGGTCGAGCTGGTCGGCGAAGTGGTGGAAAACACCCCACCCTCGCGGCTGGTGATCACCTGGGCGGCCGCCTCGCAGGCGGACAACCCGAAGGCCTACAGCCGGGTGACGTTCGAGATCGTGCCGTATGAGGACATGGTCAAGCTGACGGTGACCCATGACGAGCTGGAACCGGGCAGCGGCATGGATACCGGCATCCGCCAGGGCTGGCCGATCGTGCTGTCGAGCCTGAAGTCGCTACTGGAAACCGGCAAAGGACTGGATGTCTTCGCCAAACCCCGGTAGTGCCAGCCCATGGCTGGCAATCCCCCCGGCCCAAGCCGACCCGTGAAGGCGCCTTGATTCCGCTGAACGACGCATGCAACGCGTGTTGGCCGCTCACCCGTCAAGCACGCGTTACAGCACATCAACACGGCATCATTGCGACGCAGTCCAAATACCCTTCCACAGGTTCCTCTTGCAGCCCTCTTCCTCTTCGGCCGGTGAACCGGCCCCGTCGTCGCCGGCCTTCATTGAAGTTGTTGTTGTGCGGGCCGGTACCCACCTGTTTGCCATCGATGTCGAAGCCGCGATTGAAATCCGCGGGCCGGAAACCTTTGATCGCCCCGGCAGTGGCACGAGTCCGCACCTCACCGTGCGCGGCCACGCCCTGCCGGTGGTCGACCTGCGTCAAGCCATTGGTTTGAGCGGGTTCGCCCATGGCTGCCCTGCCATGCTGCTGGTGCAGGCCGGCGCGGAGACCTTCGCTCTGGCCGTGGACGAGGTGCGGGACATCGAAAGCGTGCCACGCCACAAGGTGCGGCCCGCCGCGGATACCTCGTTGGGGTTCTGCAGCCATCGCATCGCGTTGGGCACTTTGGGCGAGACCCCATTGATCGACCACGCACTGTTGAAGATCGGGTGATCCGCCGGTGCTTGGCTGTTGCGCCGGGCAAACGCTGAACGCCGCCCTCGCACTCACTCACGCCAAACCCGGCTCCGACCGCCCTCCGACGGCGCCCATCACAGCATCGCCTGCAGACAATCCAGGCAATCCTCGATGAGCGCTTCAGACACAGGTTCCCTGCACAGCAAAGTGGCGGCGGTCACCCTCGGCTTCTGGGTGATGAAGATCGCCGCCACCACCCTCGGCGAGACCGCCGGCGACCTACTGTCGATGACGCTCAACCTCGGCTACGTCGCCAGCTCGGTCATCCTGCTGACCATCTTCGCTGGCTTGCTGGCCGTGCAGCTGTCGGCACGTCACTTCCACCCGCTGCTGTTCTGGTCGGTGGTGTTGGCCACCAGCACCGCCGGCACCACCATGTCGGATCTGATCGACCGCACGCTGGGGCTGGGCTACGCCACTGGCGCCAGCCTGCTGGCCGGCTGCCTGGCGCTGGTGCTGCTGGCCTGGCGGTTGTCGGAGAAGTCGATCTCGGTCAGCAACATCGAGTCACGCCGCGCCGAAGGCTTCTACTGGACCGCCGTGCTGTTCTCCAACACGCTCGGCACCGCGCTGGGTGACTTCCTCGCCGACGATTCCGGGCTGGGCTTCACCGGCGGCGCACTGCTGATCGGCAGCCTCATCGCCCTTACCGCGCTGGCCAGCCGCATCAAAGGCGTCAACCGGGTGGTGCTGTTCTGGATCGCGTTCGTGCTGACGCGTCCGTTCGGAGCGACCTTCGGCGACCTGCTTACCAAGCCGCTGGAGAAAGGCGGCCTTGGCTTCGGTACGGTGGGCTCATCTCTGGTGCTGTTTGCGATCCTGGCAACGCTGGTGGCAATGCCGATGCTGCAGCGGCGGGCACAGCCGGCCAGCAGCTAGCGGGCTGTCCAGCCACCATCCACCGGCAGCGCTGTGCCCGTAATCTGAGCCGCAGCATCCGAGGCCAGGAACACCACCATCTCCCCCAGCTGCTCAGGCGTCACGAACTGCAACGAAGGCTGTTTCTCTGCCAGCAGAGCGCGCGCCGCGGATTCCTGATCCGTGCCGTCCTTCTCGGCCAATGCCGTGATCTGCTGCTCGACCAGCGCCGTTCGCACCCACCCCGGGCAGATGGCATTGGCAGTGATGCCAGTGCCCGCATTCTCCAGCGCGGTCACCTTGGTGAACCCCACTACGCCATGCTTGGCCGCCACATAGGCCGACTTGTTTACCGAACCAACGAGCCCGTGCACTGACGCGATGTTGATGATGCGACCGGCCCCCTGCTGCCTCATGTAAGGCAAGGCCGCCGCCGTTGAGTGGAACACCGCCGAGAGATTCAGCGCGAGGATCGCATCCCACTTCGCTACGGGAAACGCCTCAATCGACGCGGTGTGCTGGATGCCCGCATTGTTCACCAGGATGTCGATGCGCCCCATCGTCGCGACGGCGCGGTCGACCATCTCCCGCACTGCCTCGCCACGCGAAAGGTCGGCGCCATCATGCGCCACCCGTACGCCGAATTCGGCTTCAAGGCTGGAACGTATGCGTTCGATCTCCGCCGCATCGCCAAAGCCATTCAACACGATGTCGGCACCCTTCCGCGCCAACGCACTGGCAATGCCAAGACCGATACCGCTGGTGGAGCCGGTGACCACCGCGACCTTTCCGTTGAACATGGGCGAGCTTCCATCGGGCGTAGGCCGCCAGTGTAGCTCCACGGGCCAACCCCCTTTTGAATGGAACGGCCGATGTCGGCCCACGGTTAGAAGAGGACGCCCGCTCGCTCAACGGTCGCCAGGGGATTGGCTTTCCGCACCGCCTCTAGGAACAGCAGGAAATCGCGGTTGAACAGCGTCAGATTGTTGGTGAACGTCACGCACTTTCTTCCCGATGCTTTACTGAAGCACACCTGCCAGACATAGCGCCCGTAGATGACATCGGAGGTTCGGGTGACGGAGGTGATCTGCGAGAGCGGAACGGCCGTGGGCACCGGGCCACGCCGCAGGTAGAAGGACTCCGCATCAAAGAAGTAGTGCTCCCGATCCTCTTTCCCATCCACCATCACCAAGGTCATGGACGTACCGGAAATCCGGCGAGGGGGATGCAAACGCAGCCCTGTTTTCACAGTAGAACGGGCAGTCGCTGACATTCGCCGAAGGATGAACCAAAGGATCACCAACGGAAGCGCCGCAAGGACAATGAAGCCCACGGTCTTCAAAACACCTTCCAATGCGCTTGCCACACAGATCTCCACGATGAACTTTCAGGCATTGGCGACGCCCAGGTAGATCCACGCCACGCGTGGATGCTTCGGCTTCAACGCCCCATCACTTCCAATGATCCGGCCCCAAAAACGGCAGGCTCAGCACAAACACCGGAACCGCAACAGGCGCCAACGCCGCGCCCAGCACCTTCCCGGCCGTCGTCCCAACCCCCGGCTTCTCCGTATCATCCGGCCGGATCCGCTCAGCCCGCGCGGTAATCGACTGCGTCAGCTTCGCCTTCGCCGCCAGCGCCGCAGCGTCCGGCAACGTCACCCGCTCGCCATCACTCTCGAACAGCGCGCTGTAATAGCTGCCGCCCTGCCTGGAAAGATTACAGTCCGGGTTGGCCGCCAGTTCGTAGCGGGTCCGTGCTTCAAGAATGTACGGCCGGCGCGTCAATCCATCGATGGCCTTGGCCACCCGCGGGCTGATCTCCAACCGTTCCAGCTTGAACTGCGCCGCCAGTTCCGGCGTCACCTGCTCTGGTCGCAGCAGCAGCGCGTAGCTGCCGTGCACCTTGGTCCTGTCGGCCGGCACGCGCCAGTCCTCACGGAAGTACAGCTGCGCGCAGACCACGGCCTCGCGCAGCGGGCTGTCCATCAGCGCACGGTAATCACGGAACGGCGCGGCATCAAAGCGCATTTGCTCGTCATAGACCGGCAGCAGGTACAGCTTGCCGTCGTCGGCCACGAACGCGCCGGTAATCTCGCGACTGGAATGGTGGTAGTCCGGCCCACTGGCGCAGCCAGACAGCAGGGTCAAGCACAGGGCGGAGAGAATGAAGAGGACGGACGTACGCATGTCGTGTTGAATGGATTCCCTGGATAACCGGCCCCGCCCAAAGGAGCGAAGCCAGTCCACCATGGTGCCATGACGCAGCAGGCGATGAAAAAACCGACTTACTTCAACCGCTCCACCAACCGCTGCCCCACCTCCAGTGCCGACGCCGGGTTCTGCCCGGTAATCAGTTCGCGATCCACCACCACATGCCCCGTCCACGGCGTGGCATTGCTGCTGAACTTCGCACCCGCCCGCACCAACGCCGTCTGCGGGTAGAACTTCATCTCACCGCCGCCCAGCAGCGGCTTGGCCTGCTCTTCTTCCTGGTTGCTGATCACCGTCATCTGGTAGCCGCTGTAGATCCACTTCGGCGCGGCCGGCATCGCACCCGTGTCCAGCGTCGCCACGAAACCAGCCGCATCCGGCAGCGTGGACAGCAGCGCGATCGGCCCGTGGCAGACCAGCGCGGTGGTTTTGTTGCGCTGGTGGAAGTCGGCCAGCAACCGACCCAGCGCCGGGCTCTTCAGCAGGTCCTGCATCGGTGCGTGGCCACCGGGAATGTAGACCGCATCGAAACGCGCATAACCCTGCTGCTCGACGCGCGCCAGACTGACCACCGGCGAGGCCGTCGGCGAGGTCAGCGCCAGCTTCTTCAGCAGGTCCTTGTGCAGCGTCAGCTGCGCAGCATCGTTGCCGAAGTACGCCGGCGTCACCGATGACGCATCCACCGTCGGTGCCCGCCCCTGGGGTGTGGCGAAGGTCACCTCGTGGCCCGCGTCCAGCAGCAGCTTGACCGGCTGCATCAGCTCGTTGAGATAGAAGCCGGTGGACAGCACCTTGCCGTCCTTCAGGTCCAGGTGGCTTTCGTCGGACAGCACCACCAGCACGTTGGCGGCATGCGCGCCGGTTGCGGCCAGGGTCAGGGCCAGCGCTGCGGCCAGCCGGGTCATCAGGTTCATGGGGAGCTCCTATCGGGGAATGGCCGCCACTTTATTCATCGCCCCAGCGGCGATAAATTGGCCTTATCGCAAAACATCTGTTCCCCGGAGAGCTAAATGAGCCGCAAGTTCGACTACCTGGGCGACGTGGAGGTGTTCCTGGCGGTGGTCGAGCACGGCTCGTTCACGGCCGGCGCGGTGGCGCTGTCCACCACGCCCTCGGTGCTGAGCCGCGCGGTCACCCGCCTGGAAGCGCGGCTGGGCCGGCAGCTGCTGCAGCGGACCACCCGCCGCGTGGGCCTGACCGACGCTGGGCGGCTCTATCGGGAACAGGTGCGCACCGCCTTCGGCCTGCTGGACGACGCCGAACGCGACGTGCTGGCCCAGGACGGTGCGCTTGCCGGCCGCGTGCGCCTGAGCGTGCCCACCACCTACGGCCACTACCGGCTGCCGCCCGTGCTGGCGCGCTTTGCGCAGCAGTTCCCGCAGGTGCAGGTGGAACTGAACATCACCAACCGCAACGTGGACCTGGTGGCCGAAGGCTTCGATCTGGCCATCCGCCTGGGCCAGCTGCCGGATAGCGGGCTGGTGGGCCGAAAGCTGGAAGATGCACCGCTGCTGCTGGTGGCGGCGCCGGACTACCTGCAGCGGCGCGGCACGCCGCAGACGCTGGACGACCTGCAGCAGCACCTGTGCCTGCCCTTCGTAATGCCGCGCACCGGACGGCTGGCACCGTGGATCTTCCGCGACGACGGGCGCGACGTGGACTGGCTGCCGCGTTCGTCCATCGAGACCTCCGACGATGTGCTGGGCGTGGTGTCGCTGGCCGAACAGGGCATCGGCATCTGCCAGAGCTATGAGTTCATCGTGCGCGAGCGGTTGCAGCGTGGGCAGTTGGTGGAAGTGTTGCCGCAGCTGCGGGGAAGATCGCGGCCGTTCTCGGTGATCTATGCGCCGCATCGACGGCAGTCGGCAGCGGCGCGGGCGATGATTGAGCTGTTGGTGGGGAATGCGTCGGCGGTTGAGGACGGCGTTGATTGAGGTTGCGGGGCTCGCTAGCGATGTCGCATTTGAACCGATTGTTGGGGTGTGCGGCTGATCGGCCGCCGTTGTCTGCCGACGCTGACTAAGAACTGTTGTAAAGAACTCCGTCGCGCTATGCGCTTGCGGCATGGGCGATTGCGCCACTTTGATTCGCAATCAGCAGAGCATCTGCGCGAATGCGTCCTATGGCGTCGCGTGCTGCACGAATGCTGCGTGCAACAATAGATCTTCGCTCTCGAACTCCGCGATTTCTTCGCGAATTTCAATTTGCATTCGAAGCGACCGCGTAAACACCATGGCGCGCCACCGACAACGGGTGGCAACGGGTCTGCAAACCCGCGATGAGAAAAGCACCTGTTGTTTACGCTTGCCCGTCGGCACCGTCCTTAACCGGTGCCGGCGGGCAATCCGTCGGCCTATATGGCGGGCGGTGCGTGGGGGCCTTCGGGCCCGCCGGTCTATGTGCTTGCTCATCCCGGTTTGCAGCCACGCATCGTCCGCCACCCCGCTTACGCGGTGGCGCTGTTAAGCACAGCCAAGGAAACCGACGCCATGAACGAGTCCGATACCTTCTCTTCGTACACCGTTGTTGAGCCCATCAACGACGACACGCCGCTGCCCGACCTGAACTCCCTGCTCGGCATCCTCAAGCGCATGCGCGACTGCGAAGGCGCTGATGGGTTGCCCTGGCCGGAGAACGATGTGTCACCCGGCCGCCGCGTGAGCCTGGCGAGAACCGAGCGCGCGTTGGTGGGGCTACTGACGGTGCTCGAGGTGCTGCACTCGGCCGACCGCTGCCGGGTGGCAGCGGAGCCGGAGCGGCATCTGGATGAGGGCGTTGTTGATGGGTTGTTCCTAGCTTGCCGGGGGTTGGCTGAGTGGGCTTGTCAGGAGGTTAGGCCGGAGTGATTGCTAAGGCCTTCAAGGGCGACCTGATCTGGCCCATCTGAATCTCAGTCGCCCTCACCGCACCCCGATCAAACTAAGCCTCAGAATCCTCATCTTCATCCTACCTCCGGCCCTCCCTAGACCAGTAGCCCAACCGACGGTCGCTTCCTCTGCGCATAGGACCACAATTTCTACTGAAGCTGGATCTTTGCCGCAATGGCAGTCCACAATCCGGCTCCCCGATAGGCTCTATGGAAAATTCGCAGTGCCCTAGTTGCTACCAGTGCGACGCTAGAGCAACGGGGCGAGAGCATGCCCCTCCGAAATGCCTCTATCCAAGCGACCGAGATCGATCGCGGCTTATCACGGTGCCTTCCTGCTCCAAATACAACAACGACGCATCTCGGGCCGATGAGTATTTCAGGTTTCTGCTTGCCGGGGCCATCTCCGGCACACCACAGGCGATCTCAAGTGATGCAGCAAGAGGTGCTATTCGACTAGCGCAAAAACGAAGTCATAATCTTGAACGTTTCGGTGTCGCATGGGATGGGAGGCATTGAAGATTGACAGTGAATTCACCGTCGATATCGAGCTTTTGAGGGCTTGTCTCGAGAAGATGGGACGACCATTCTACTTCCACCATCATGCAGGCCTGCGAAAGCTCCGGATTCCGCTGCACACTCTTCCACTTTTTGTTCGGACGGATAGTTCGAGCGATAGCGTGTTCTTCGAGCCATAGCGTGTTCAAAGCTGGGCTCGGAGTTGCTCCAGCACGCTTCTCGGAGCTCCCCCCCTCTGGCACAACTGACCGCCTGGGCTCCAGCACTGAAAATGGCATTGCCTCGACAGCAAGCACATCCTGGTGTTTCCGAGCGGGGTCGGGGCGGGCCATCCAATGACGCGAGTTTCTGCAGCGTAGGCCGGCATCCATTCTCGACGAACAGCCCGAGCATAGGGGCGTCACGTGGAGCCTAGCGCAGCTGATGTCCCCACGTTCAGAATGGACCCAACTGTACATTTCAGACCCGAACTGCCGGACGCCCAGTTGCTGTCCACCCGGTGGCTATCGGTCACCAACCTTTGGTAGAATCTGGCAAGCCACAGCACTCCCTAAAGCCTCAAAGCAACGAAGAGTATTGCCGTAAAGTAAGCGGAACGCTTCGGCGCTCAAACGCGCTTCAATGGGCGTTGTTCTACACTCGAGGCCGAACCGATGCTTGGGGGAATGTTAACAGTTTCAAGAATGCGCCGAAGGTCGTCGAGGTGCGGCTCCGGCTAGCCGCCAAATCACGCTCGGCGAGGAGCTAAGGGGAGGATCGCCGTTGTCATCACAGCAGCCTCTGACACCACATCAGAGCCAGTACTTTGCTTGGCTGCTGACCAGGCGTGCAGCAAGCGACTCGGTGGAGTCGCTGGCTTCGACCTTGGTCGATTCGCAGGTCGATCTGAATCCCCATCAGGTCGAGGCCGCGCTCTTCGCTTGCCGCAACCCCCTCTCTCGCGGCGTGATCCTCGCCGACGAGGTTGGTCTGGGCAAGACCATCGAAGCCGGCTTGGTCATCTCCCAACGCTGGGCGGAACGGCGGCGGAAGGTGCTCATCATCGTTCCGGCGAACCTGCGCAAGCAATGGCATCAGGAGCTGCAGGACAAGTTCGGCCTGCAAGGGCTGATCCTCGAAGCCAAAAGCTACAACGCGATCCGCAAGCAGGAGCAGCGAAACCCGTTTCTGTTCGCCTCTGGTCCGATCATCTGTTCCTACCAGTTCGCGAAGGCCAAGGCTGACGATGTCAAGGGCATCGAATGGGACTTGGTCGTCCTCGACGAAGCGCATCGCCTGCGCAACGTCTACAAAACCAGCAACGTCATCGCCAAGACCCTCAAGGAGGCGCTGTCGCGCGTTCACTCCAAGGCGCTCCTGACCGCGACACCGCTGCAGAACTCGCTGCTCGAACTCTATGGGCTGGTCAGCTTCATCGATGACCGGGTGTTCGGAGACCTTGATAGCTTCCGCTCGCAATTCACTGGCAGAGAGCAATCCTTCAGCAGCTTGCGTGACCGGCTGGCCCCCATCTGCAAGCGCACCCTACGCAAACAGGTTCAGCCCTACGTATCGTACACAGCGCGCAAGGCCATCGTCGAGGAGTTCACGCCGTCGAGCGAAGAGCAGGAACTTTCCAGGCTCGTCGCCGATTACCTACGCCGCCCCAACCTCAAGGCCCTGCCCGAGGGGCAGCGCCAACTGATTTCGCTCGTGCTGTGGAAGCTGCTCGCCTCCAGCACGCACGCGATTGCGGGTGCGTTGGAGACGATGGCCAAGCGTCTCCAGGGTGTGCTGAATGAAACTCCCGCGGTTGCCGATCTCGCCGAAGAACTGGACGAGGACTACGAGTCGCTCGACGAGACCGCTGACGAATGGGAAGACCAAGAGCCGGGCACCAAGGCAACGAGCCGCACCGAGCGTGATGCCATCGCGCAGGAGATCGAGGAGCTGCGCCACTTCAAAACGCTGGCAACCAACATCCGTGACAACGCCAAGGGCAAGGCGCTGCTCACCGCGCTGGATCGCGCCTTCGCCGAACTGGATCGGTTGGGCGCCGCCAGAAAGGCCATCATCTTCACCGAATCCAAGCGCACGCAGGAATACCTCCTTAACGTGCTGGCCGACACGCCATACGGCGACGGCATCGTGCTCTTCAACGGCACCAATAGCGACCAGCCTGCGCAGGCGATCTACAAGGACTGGCTGAAGCGCCACGAAGGCACCGACCGCATCACAGGCTCCAAGACCGCCGACACCCGTGCGGCACTGGTCGAGCACTTCAAGGAGCGTGGCAAGGTCATGATTGCCACCGAGGCCGGAGCCGAAGGCATCAACCTCCAGTTCTGCTCGCTCGTTATCAACTACGACCTGCCGTGGAACCCGCAGCGCATCGAGCAGCGCATCGGGCGCTGCCACCGCTACGGTCAGAAGCACGACGTGGTGGTGGTCAATTTCGTCGACCGCAGCAATGAGGCCGATGCACGGGTGTATGAGCTGCTGTCGCAGAAGTTCCAGCTCTTCGAGGGCGTGTTTGGGGCTAGCGACGAAGTGCTGGGTGCCATCGGTTCGGGCGTCGATTTCGAGCGGCGTATCGCCGAGATCTACCAGAACTGCCGAGAGCCCGAGGAAATCAAGTTCAGCTTCGAGCAACTCCAGCTCGACCTCTCCGGCGAGATCAACCAGGCGATGGTCAAGACGCGCCAGGTATTGCTTGAGAACTTCGATGAGGAGGTGCAGGAGAAGCTGCGCATGCGGGCCGACGACAGCCGCAACGCGCGCAATCGCTTCGAGCGCATGCTGATGGACTTGACCCGCGCCGAACTGGTCCATTGCGCCGCGTTCGATGACGACGGTTTCAATCTCCGCCACATGCCGACTGGAGTCGAGCACAGCGACCTCGCGGGCATCGAGCTGGGGCGCTATGAATTGCCCCGCCGCTCCGGCGACGCGCACCTATACCGCATCAATCATCCGCTGGCGCGATGGGGCATCGAGCAGGCCAAGGCTCGGGCACTCGGCGGGGCTCGCCTCGTCTTCGACTACAACGCCCACGGTGCCAAGATCAGCACGCTTGAAGCCTGGCGCGGCAAAGCCGGATGGCTCACCGTGAAGCTAATCTCGGTCGAGACACTCGGCAACCAGGAGCAACATCTGCTGGTTGCGGCGGGCACGACCGACGGCGTCGTGCTCGCGGAAGAAGATCCGGAAAAACTGCTGCGCCTGCCCGCAGCCACACAGACCGCGAGTCTGTTCAACGCCCCTGGCGTCACCCTGCTGGCCGACGTGGAAGCCCGCAAGACCGCACTCCTGCGGGACGTCAACGAGCGCAACCTCGGCTACTTCGAGCAGGAAGTCCAGAAGCTGGATGCTTGGGCGGACGACCTGAAGCTCGGTCTGGAGCAGGAGATCAAGGAGATCGACCGCGAGATCAAGGAGGTGCGCCGAACCGCCGCGACCTCGCCGACGCTGGAAGAAAAGCTGTCATGGCAGAAGAAGCAGCGCGAACTAGAAGGCAAGCGCAGCAAGCTGCGCCGCGAGTTGTTTGCCCGGCAGGACGAAGTCGAAGCGCAGCACAATGACTTGATCAGCCGGCTTGAAGTGCAACTCCAACAGCAGGTCGAGGAGCGCACGCTGTTCACTGTCGAGTGGGAGTTGATATGACGACCAAGAGAGAACTCGCGAGAGGAGCACTTTGGCGGCAATGGGACCTGCATATCCACACGCCAGCCTCATTCCACTGGCAAGGACAGAAGTTTGACGGCGATCTGTCATCTGCCCAAACCACGGAGCTGGTCGATCAAATGATCGAAGCCATGAACAAGGCCGAACCCGCTGTGTTCGCCATCATGGACTACTGGACCTTCGATGGCTGGCTTGCGCTGCGAAAGCGCCTCAAGGATGAAGGTGCTCCGGTCCTAAAGAAGCTGGTCCTTCCAGGTATTGAGCTACGACTCGCAGCCCCGATGAAAGGACGACTGAACGCCCACGTGTTGTTCTCGAACGAAGTTGAAGACCAAGTGCTTCTGGACTTCAAGTCTGCCTTGCGCATTGAGTTGGTAGACAGGCCGCTTTCAGAGTCGGCATTGAGGGACCTTGCCAGGAGGGTCGGTGGGGACAAGCTGAAGCATCACGGGTTCAAGAAGGCCGACGTGGACGCATCCGACGAGAAGGCTTTGCTTGCGGGCGCCGTGATCGCCGAGATCAACGCCGACTCATACAGGGAAGCGATCCGGAAGGTTCCCTATGAACACGCAATCGGCTTCATGCCGTTTGATACAAACGATGGCTTGGCCGAAGTCGAATGGAAAGAGCACTATGCCTATGCCATGAATCTCTTTCAGACTTCACCGATCTTCGAGACGCGTGACGTTGACCTACGCGGCGCGCTTGTTGGCGAGCAGACACACGGCAACACCAAGTATTTCAAGAACTTTCAGGCAGGCCTGAAGAACATCCCGCGTCTGGCAGTCTCAGGGAGCGATGCTCACTGCTTCGTTGGGACACCGGGTAGTAACGACAAGCGGGGCTATGGCGACTTCCCCTCTGGCAAGAAGACGTGGATCAAGGCCGACCCAACGTTCCGTGGCCTCAAACAAGCCATTCGTGAACCGGCGAAGCGCTCCTACATTGGCGACAAACCACCCAAGGTGCAGGAAGTCGAGTCCAACAAGACCTACTACATCGAATCCATTGAAATCACCAAGACAGGAGACAAGGCCGGCGTAGGGCAATGGCTCCACGGCTGCGACATCCCGTTGAATCCCGACCTTGTTGCCATCATCGGGAACAAGGGAAGCGGGAAGAGCGCGTTGGCGGATGTCATCGCGACGCTTGGCAACTCTAAACAGTCCAAACACTTCAGCTTTCTCAGGCGAGATCGCTTCCTGGGGAAGACCGGGGAACCCGCACGACACTTCACCGGAACGCTGACTTGGTGCGACGAGAGCACCGAAGCCCGACCTCTTAACGAGCCTCCATCCGAAGAGAAGGCAGAGCTTGTTCGCTACATCCCACAGGGCTACTTCGAGGAGCTGTGCAACGAGCACGTGTCCGGTAAGTCGGATGCTTTCGAGAAGGAACTTCGGTCTGTGATCTTCTCTCACGCGAGTGAAGACATGAGGTTGGGCGCACTGGACTTCGATCAACTCACGGAGCAGCAGGAGCAGTCGCTCAGGAACCGATTGGGTGAGTACCGCAAGGAATTGGCCTCGGTCAACGCATCAATCGTGCGTATCGAGGAGCAGCTTCAGCCAATAGAGCTGAAGAAGCTCACCGACCTGCTTCTGCTGAAGGGCAAGCAGATTGAAGAACACGACAAGCTAAAGCCAGTGGAGGTTGCTGCGCCCACAGAAGCGTTGAGCCCCGAGCAAAAGCAGGCTGCGGAGGGCTTGGCAGCGGCTAGTCAGCAGATAGAAGCTGCGAAAAAGCGCACGCTAAAGATCGCCGGCGAGACCACCGAACTAGCCAAGCGGCAGAAGGCGATAGCTAATATTCGTGAGCAGTTAAGGTTGCTCCAGCGGGCTTTTGACCAAGCACAGCATGCAGTGTCCGATGACCTCAAGTTGCTTGGGTTCGCCTGGTCCGATCTGGCAGCCATCGACATCAAGACAGGTGCTCTCGACAAGAGATCAGCTGAACTCACGACGAAGCAGGGCGACTTGAAGACCGAGTCCGAGCAGCTGGCTGAAAACCTGGAGACCTACACGGAGACCCAGCAAGGGTTCACCGCGAAGCTGAACGCGCCTCAGCAACAGTTCGAGTCTTACCAGCGTCAGCTTGCCGAATGGAACAGGAAGCGGAATGAACTGCTCGGCTCACCCACCGAGCCGGAGTCGAGGGTTGGCTTGGAAACTCGTGCTGAGCAGATCAAGGCGCTGCCTGAACAGCTCAAGGAGTTGGAAGCAAAGCGATTGCAATTGTCGGGTGAAATATTCGACACCCTCGATGCCCAGCGCACGGCGCGTGCGGAACTGTTCAAACCTGTCCAGGACTTGATCCAGAAGAACGGCCTGATACGGGAAGACTACAGGTTGCAGTTCCAGGCGACTCTTGCGGCATCTGCGGATGCCATCGCGGATCAGTTGTTCGCCTTGATAAAGCAGACCTGGGGTGATTTCCGTGGGCAGGACGAGGCTCTTTCGACAATCCGAAAGCTGTTCGACAGTCATGACCTGAACACCAGAGGCGGGGCGTTGGCCTTCGTTGGCACCCTGCAGGAGAAGGTCTTGGAAGCCGCCAGAGCTTCCGGGTCGCCTGCTGGCATCTTCAACTTGGTGAAAAAGGGACAATCCGCAGCGGCAGTGTATGACCTGATCTTCGGGCTGAACTTCCTTGAGCCGCGATACTCTTTGCTGTTCCAAGACGCGCAGATCGAGCAACTCTCTCCCGGGCAGCGTGGTGCACTATTGTTGATCTTCTACTTGCTGGTGGACAAGGGAAAGACGCCCATCATCCTAGACCAGCCGGAAGAGAACCTTGACAACGAGACGGTGTTCCGCCTGCTCGTGCCCGTTCTGTCGGAAGCCAAGAAGCAGCGGCAGATCATCATGGTCACACACAACCCCAATTTGGCGGTTGTGTGTGATGCAGAGCAGATCATCCATGCGAGGTTCGATCGAGCATCGGACTCCACCATCGACTATGACTCGGGGGCGATCGAGAACACGGGGCTCAACGACGCCGTCGTGACTGTACTTGAAGGCACGAAGCCCGCATTCGAAAACCGATCCGGGAAGTACCATTGATGCCGGCGCTCGAACCTCAGTACTTGGCCCTCCTGAAGCAGGCGCTCGCCGCCCGCTTCGTTCCATTCCTGCCGCCGTTGCTCGGCAATGCAAATCCCACCGATCAGGCGGCGAAGCAGCTTTCACGGGCCTTCAGCGCTTTCGCTCTGCACAAGCTGCTCGACATCACCCCGCAGGTGGCCGCCGCTTCGGTCGTGGACGACTTTAACGACAAGGGCATCGACGCGATCCACTATCACGCGCCGTCGGAGACGCTGTACCTTCTGCAAACCAAGCTGAAGGAATCCGAGCAGTTCAAGCAGGAGGATGCGCTGCCGTTCTGCGAGGGCATTCGCCTGTTGCTCAAACAGGACTTCACCGCGTTCAACGGAAATGTTCTGAATCGGAAGGCTGATATCGAGGGCGCACTCGATGCGTGCAGCCACATCAAGCTGGTCGTACCCTATACCGGCGACGGTGTATCGCAAACGGCCCGCGACGCCTTGCAGGCGCTGCTCGACGACGAAGACCTCGACGAAGAGCGGCTGGCCAAGCAGGTGGAGTACTACACGGCGACCGAGATCGCCCGCGATCTGTTGGCGGAACAGGCCTACCAACCGGTGCACACGGATATCGCTTTGCAGAAGCACGCGAAAGTCGAAAGTCCGCGAGCTACGTATTATGGTGTTGCGCGGCTGGCGGACTTGGTGGGTCTACACCAGATGCACGGCAAGGCCCTGTACGAGCGCAACATCCGCTACTTCCTCGGCAGCAGCAAATCCGATGTCAACAAGGCCATCAAGACGACCTTGCATGACGCCCCGGCGGACTTTTTCTACCTGAACAATGGCGTCACAGCCGTCTGCGACCTAATCGAGCCGAAGGCCAAAAAGAATGGCGTCAAGAGGTTCAAGGTGCGCGGCCTGTCCATCATCAACGGCGCGCAGACGGTTGCCTCCGCTGCCGAGTTCGTGCGCCAGCATCCGGGCAAGAGCATTGATGACGCCAAGGTGATGCTCACTTTGATCAGGGCATCGAGGGATGGCCAATTTGGGAAGAGCGTGACCAAGGCTCGCAACCACCAGAACCCGGTACAGACCGCGAACTTCGCCTCGCTGGACGAGAACCAGGAGAGGCTGCGGCAGGAGATCGCCCACCTCAGTTTCGATTACCACTATCGCCCCGAGGCACTCGCGACCGGCACCAAGGCCATCACGCTCGATGAGGCTCTGCGGGCACTGGCCTCGCAACAGAACGACCCTCGCTACGCCGTGTGGCTCAAGAGCGAACCGGTGCGGCTCGCCAACCCCGACTCCGCCGACTACCAGGCGCTGTTCACTGCCGCGCTACCGGGCGTGACGCTGGTCAATGCGGTTCTGTGCCACCGCGCGATTCGCACCCTCGTAGTGGACTACGAACAGAAGGCCCCAGCGCGCAGCCAGGAACGCCTGATCTACCGTCATGGCGTGCACGTCATCACGGCGGTCATGATGAAGCGCCTGCGCAACCGCATCGGCGCGGCAGCCGTCATCGATCCGGCGGTGACCCCCGCACTGATCAGCCAGCCGCTCGATCAGCTCCGGCAGCAGGCTTTCGACGTCGGCCAGCAACGACTCATTGTTGAGGGGCCACTGGCTTACTTCCGCAACCAGGGCAACGTCGCGGCCTTCCTGGCCGACCTGATGGAAACACACTTTGCGCTGGGTGCCGATCCGGCCATAGCGCCACTACGCAATATTCAGAATGCAGCGGACGCGTATCCGCGCAAGCGCCTGATCGACTACTTGTCGAACCGCGCGCCACAACTATGAGAGCGATGTCATGAGCAAACAAAAACTAGAACTTACCTGGATCGGGAAAGAGAAGCGGCCTAAGCTGGAGCCGCGCATCCTGCTCGAAGACCCCGAAAAGTCCTATCACGCCAAGCATCGCGTCTCCGACAACGACATCTTCGACAATCGGCTGATCTTCGGGGACAACCTACTTGCGCTGAAAGCACTGGAGCAAGAGTTCTCCAGCAAGGTGAAGTGCGTATTCATCGATCCACCGTACAACACCGGCAGTGCTTTCACTCATTATGAGGATGGTCTGGAGCACTCAATCTGGCTGGGGCTGATGCGTGATCGATTGGAAATCATTCGGCGATTGTTATCGGACGATGGCTCCTTGTGGATTACGATTGACGACAACGAGGCGCACTACCTCAAGGTGCTGTGCGATGAGGTGTTCGGCCGCACGAATTTTGTCGCTTCTGTAATTTGGCAAAAACTCTTCACGGTCAAGAACTCAGCCAAGTATTTCTCGGATATGCACGAGTATGTGCTCGTGTACGCCAAGGATCTGTCGAAATGGAATCGAAACTTGCTCCCGCGGAGCGCTGATCTCGATGATTCTTACTCCAATTTAGACAATGATCCGCGCGGCCCATGGACTACCAATGCTATTCAGGCGCGAAATTATTACAGCCAAGGGACTTATGAGATCGTTTCTCCAACCGGAAAATTGTTCACGCCTCCTCCAGGGACATACTGGCGTGTCTCAAAGGCAACGTTCGACGAACTCGCAAGAGACGGTCGAGTTTGGTGGGGCCGAGATGGAACCGCCACTCCTCGCATCAAGAAATTTCTCAGTGAAGCAAAGCAGGGCGTAGTTCCCGCCACCCTTTGGTTTCATGGCGACGTCGGCACCAACGCTGAGGCGAAGGTTGAAGTACGGAAGTTGTTTGAGGGGATCAACGATGACGATGTCTTCATGACCCCAAAGCCGGAAAGGCTGATCAAGCGAATTCTGGAGCTTGCAACCAATAAGGGCGATCTAGTTCTCGATTCATTTGCTGGCTCTGGAACCACTGGCGCTGTCGCGCACAAGATGGGTCGCCGTTGGATCATGGTGGAGCTGGGCCAGCACTGCCACACTCACATCATTCCGCGCCTGAAGAAGGTTATCGACGGCGAGGACAAGGGCAGCATCACCGAAAGTGTCGGCTGGGAAGGTGGCGGCGGGTTCCGCTATTACCACCTAGCGCCTAGCCTGATCGTCAACGACCGCTGGGGCAACCAGGTAATTAATCCCGTATATAACGCTGCGCAACTGGCTGAGGCGCTGGCCAAGCTGGAGGGCTTCACCTACGCGCCGTCGGAAACGCACTGGTGGCAGCACGGCCACTCCAGCGAGCGCGATTTCATCTATGTCACCACCCAGAACCTGTCCGCTGAGCAACTGCAAGCCCTGTCCGATGAAGTCGGCCCGGAGCAGAGCCTGCTGGCGTGCTGCGCCGCTTTCCACGGAGTCACGGCGGCCAAAGCGGTAGAGCGCTGGCCGAACCTGACGCTGAAGAAGATCCCGAAGATGGTGCTGGCCCGCTGCCATTGGGGCCGTGACGACTACAGCCTGAATGTGACCAATCTGCCAATGGCGGAGATTGATGAGGCCGAGCCTGCGGCCTCTGGCAATGGCGCCAGGAACATCAAGAGCAGAAATGCGGCCCTCGCTAACGCGGGACATAGCGGCCTGTTTGGGGAGAAGGAATAATGAACGCCCGCGTCCTGCACGCCGTCACCGGTCGCCTGTCCCTTCGTCCTCCCCAGGCGGAATCGCTCATCAAGCTGGTTCGCGCGCTCGATGCCGCGCCCGAACTCTTGGGCCACGAGCGCGATGTCTCGGCGATCCTCTCCACGCTGAAGGCCGAGTTCAGCACGCTGGAGGACTTCGAGCGCGAATTTCCGTCGCTGTGCTTCGCGCTGGCCACGGGCGTGGGCAAGACCCGCCTGATGGGGGCCTTCATCGCCTACCTACATCTCGCGCATGGCATCAACAACTTCTTCGTGCTCGCGCCCAACCTGACGATCTACAACAAGCTCATCACGGACTTCACGCGCAACACGCCGAAGTATGTGTTCAAGGGCATCGCCGAATTCGCGCAGCAACCGCCGCTGATCATCACCGGCGACAACTACGACCAGACCGGCGCGGCGGTGGATGATCAACCACAGGGCTTCGACCACGACGTGCGCATCAACATCTTCAACATCTCCAAAATCAACTCCGAGGTACGCGGAGGCAAAGAGCCGCGCATCAAGCGGATGAAGGAAGTGCTGGGCGACAGCTACTTCAACCATCTCGCGAACCTGCCTGACCTCGTGCTGCTGATGGACGAATCGCACCGTTACAGAGCTAGCGCCGGGGTGCGCTCCATCAACGAGCTCAAGCCGCTATTCGGTCTGGAAGTGACGGCGACGCCGTTCGTCGAGTCCAGCCGTGGGCCGGTGCCGTTCAAGAACGTGGTGATGGACTACCCGCTGGCGCGGGCGATGGAGGATGGCTTCGTCAAGGAGCCGGCCGTGGTCACCCAGCGCAACTTCGACGCCAAGGCTCACACGCCCGAGGAGATCGAGAAGACGAAGCTGGAAGACGGCGTGCGCCTGCACGAGACGACCAAGGTCGAGCTGCTCACCTACGCCCGCAAGAACGGCGTCAAGCCGGTCAAGCCCTTCATGCTCGTCATCGCGCGCGATACCACGCACGCGGGGCAACTCTTGGCGCTTCTGGAGTCGGAAGCCCTTTACGAGGGGCGCTACCAGGGGAAGGTGATCCAGGTCGACTCCAGCCGCACCGGCGCGGAGGAAGAAGAGATGATCACGCGCCTGCTGGCCGTAGAGAGCGTGGACGAGCCGACCGAGATCGTGATTCACGTCAGTATGCTTAAGGAGGGCTGGGATGTGACCAATCTCTACACAATCGTTCCGCTGCGCGCGGCCAATGCCCGCACGCTGATCGAGCAGTCTATCGGGCGCGGCCTGCGTCTGCCCTACGGCAAGCGCACGGGGGTCGCGTCGGTGGATCGCTTGAACATCATCGCGCACGACAAGTTCCAGGAAATTATCGACGAGGCCAACCGTGGCGACTCGCCGATTCGCCTGAAGCAGGTCATCCTCGATGCGCCGAGCGCCGACGACAAGAAGGTCAGCGTGCAGGTCGAGTCCGGGGCTGCGACGCGTCTCGGTTTGACGGAAGCACCGGTCGTGGTCACAGGGGCTTCAGCCACTGACAGTGGAGCGGAAGTCCCTGTGCCCAAACCGGTGTTCACCACGGAGGCGGAGAAGCAGGCCGCGCGCGTGGTCATGGACGTGATCGGCAATTACGAGGTCAAGCGCGATCTGGTGCCCGCCAGCAGTGCGCTGCTGAAACCCGAAGTGCAGAAGGAAATCCTAGCGGAGGTGGCAGAGCGTTTGAAGCCGTTGCAAGGCGAATTGCTGGCGGGTGTGGATGAATCAGTTCCCGCACTTGACTTGTCCGCCGTGGTGGCGAAGACCACCGAGATCGTGGTGCAGCAGACCATCGACATCCCGCGCATCGCAGTGGTGCCGACTGGCGAGGTCACGACCGGCTTCCACGCCTTCAAGCTGGATGTGAGCCAGCTCCATCTCCAGCCGGGCCAGCGTGAGATCGTCGGGCAGATGCTGCGCACCAACGAGCAGTTCACCTTGGCTGCCGAGGTCGGGCTCAAGGAGCAACGCTTGGAGGACTACATCGTCCACGCGCTGGTGGACTTCGACGACATCGACTATTTCACCCATGCCGACCTCCTCTACGACCTTGCAGGCCAGATGGTGCAGCACCTGCGCAGTTATCTGTCCGAGGACGAAGCCATCAGCGTCCTCGATCGTGACCGCCGCTTGATCGCACGGGAAATCCACGCACAGATGATGGCCCACTTCTGGGAAGAGGCGACGGAGTACGAGGTGCATGTCAGTCGCGGTTTCACCGAGCTAAAGCCTTGCAACTACACCGCCACAGCAGGCCAGACGGCCCACCACTTCCGGGAGACCGTGACCGAGACCAGTCGCATCAAGCAGATGCTATTCGGTGGCTTCACGCGTTGCCTGTACCCACTGCAGAAGTTCGACTCGGATACCGAACGGCGCTTTGCCATCATCCTGGAGCGCGACGCGACGAAGTGGTTCAAGCCTGCGAAAGGGCAGTTTCAGATCTACTACAAGCTTGGCACCGAACAACCAGAGTACATCCCCGATTTCGTCGCTGAGACGGACATCGCCATCCTCATGGTGGAGACAAAGGCTCGTGCTGACATCAACGCTGAAGAGGTTCAGGCCAAGACCGCAGCCGCCATGCAGTGGTGCAAGTACGCTTCCGATCATGCAGTGAGCATAGGCACCAAGCCTTGGAAGTATTTGCTGGTGCCCCATGACGAAGTCAATGAGTCGAAACGGCTCACAGATTACCTACGCTTTGAGGTTAAAGCATAGACGGAACGCTACTGTCATCGCTATGAGCAGAAGTGGTTCCGGCCTTCGTGCCGAGAACCACATCTGGCTAATCCCGCCAGCTCTACTCTTACCACTAGCACGATACCCCTTTTAAGGAAGGGGCTTCTCGCGCCTTCCCGTTCCCCAAGGGTTATTGGCTACTCACGTACCACCTAGGCTCTGCCCTCATAGGCAGCAATGACAAATGGCTTGGCCCGCTCCAAATCATCGAGATTCGAGATCGCAACCTCCAAGTCTCCGGTACCCCAATGGCCGAACGTTCGGGCATCACGCATGTTGGGCGCTAAGTGAGCAATCGAATCGGGATCGATGTGCAAGAAGAGGAGCAAGCGACTCTTTTGCGGAACGACAGTTGCGAAGTTCTTAAGACGCTTGAATGCCATGTACAGCTTGAGCTCTTTGCGCTGAACGTCATCACCAAGTGATCCGATGAAATCATCCAACGAGCCAATCAGTCCCGCCATTTCAGGACCATACAATGCCATCCACTCGGAATATGTCCTATCGCCAGTGGAACTGGAAGACCTTGGAGCATGGGTGAACGGCACGTCCACTACTAGTTCGCGCGCCCTAGCCTTCCCGCGACCAGTAGTTGCGGTGTTGACCTGCTCAAACAACAGCAGATCATCTCCAAATCGCCTGTACCTAATGAGCTCTACACTCTGATTGATCTGCTGGACAGCGTGTGCGTCGAATTTTGTGAAATCCGCAGCAATGCAGACAACCCGCGGAGAACTCCAATCAATTTGCGAGGCAGCGGCAGTGCCCAGCGCATCCATTACTTGCAGCTTGAACTCGGCCTGATGATCCATCAGCCAATCGAGGTAATAGAGCCCCTGGTTAATGACGTTCTCACCGATTGAGCGCTTGTACTCAATAATGACGGGGCTGTTGTTCTCATCCAGGCCTAAAGAATCAATGCGACCACCATGGGTCTTCCCGGTCACGTACTCAGTCGCAACAAACCGAATCCCAAGCATAGGCAGCAAATTGGCCTCAATCAGCGTTTGGAGCGGCTTCTCCAGATCTGAAGCCCTTCCCTGCAGTTCAGTCGCTTTGCCGTCAACCAACCTGAAAAGCTTGATGTCACTCATTCCGCCCGATTCCCTTCAACTCTGTGCCTAGCGTACCGGCAAACAGCCCATCCCATACAACAAGGGCGCCTCTCGGCGCCCTCGTTCTTTCAACTCATTCCCACTCAATAGTAGCCGGCGGCTTGCCCGAGATGTCATAAACCACCCTCGACACCCCCCGCAACTCATTGATGATCCGGTTGCTCACCGTACCCAGGAACTCATACGGCAGGTGCGCCCAATGCGCGGTCATGAAGTCGATCGTCTCCACGGCCCTTAGCGCAATCACCCACTCATAAGCGCGCGCATCACCCACCACGCCCACCGACTTCACCGGCAGGAACACGGCAAACGCCTGGCTGGTCTTGTCGTACAGGTCCGCCTTGCGCAGCTCATCAATGAAGATGGCATCGGCCTTGGCCAGCAGTTCGGCGTATTCGCGCTTCACTTCGCCCAGGATACGCACGCCCAGGCCCGGGCCCGGGAACGGGTGGCGGTAGACCATGGTGCGCGGCAGGCCGAGCTCGACGCCCAGGCGGCGCACTTCGTCCTTGAACAGCTCGCGCAGCGGCTCCACCAGGCCCAGCTTCATGTGCTCCGGCAGGCCGCCCACGTTGTGGTGACTCTTGATCACATGCGCCTTGCCGGTCTTGCTGCCGGCCGACTCGATCACGTCCGGGTAGATGGTGCCCTGCGCCAGCCACTTGGCGTTCTTCAGCTTGTTCGACTCTTCGTCGAAGATCTCAACGAACAGGTTGCCGATGATCTTGCGCTTGGCTTCCGGGTCGCTCACGCCTTCCAGCGCGCTGAAGTAACGGTCGGCTGCGTTCACGCGCACCACCTTTACGCCCATGTGCTCGGCGAACATCGCCATCACCTGGTCGCCTTCCTGCCAGCGCAGCAGGCCGGTATCCACGAACACGCAGGTCAGCTTCTCGCCGATGGCCTTGTGCAGCAGCGCGGCCACCACGGACGAATCAACGCCGCCGGACAGGCCCAGGATCACTTCGTCATCGCCCACCTGTTCGCGCACGCGGGCAATCTGGTCGTCGATGATGTTGGCGGCGGTCCACAGGGTCTGGCAACCGCACACGTCCACCACGAAGCGGCGCAGCAGCGCCTGGCCCTGCAGGGTGTGGGTCACTTCCGGGTGGAACTGTACGCCGTACCAGCGCTTTTCTTCGTTGGCCATGGCGGCCACCGGAATGCGGTCGGTGGTGGCGGTGATGGTGAAGCCCGGCGGTGCCACGGAGACGTGGTCGCCGTGGCTCATCCAGACATTCAACTTCGGCTCGCCGCCGTGGTCGCTCAGGCCCTTGAACAGTGCATCGGGGTTGATCACGTTCACTTCGGCGTGGCCGAATTCGCGCTGGTCAGCGGCTTCCGTGGCACCGCCCAGCTGCGCGGCCAGGGTCTGCATGCCGTAGCAGATGCCGAAGATCGGCAGGCCGCTGTCGAACACTTCCTGCGGCGCGGCGGGCGCGCCCGGCAGCGTGGTCGATTCCGGGCCACCGGACAGGATGATGCCCTTGGCGCCGAAGCCGGCGATCTCGGCCGGGTTGTGGTCCCACGCCCAGATTTCGCAGTAGACGCCCAGCTCGCGGATGCGGCGGGCAATCAGCTGCGTGTACTGCGCGCCGAAATCGAGGATGAGGATCTTGTCGTTATGGATGTTGGTCATGGCGCCCCGGCGATGCAGTAGGGAAAACGAAAACGTCAGATTTTTTCAGCGGCAGATGGAGAAAGAGGAACGGGAATCAGCTTCCTCGTTCCTCTTTGCTCATCCCGCATCAGGAGCGGTAGTTCGGCGGTTCTTTGGTGATCGTCACGTCGTGGACGTGGCTCTCGCGCTGGCCGGCGCCGCTGATCTTCACGAACTTGGGCTTGCTGCGCATGTCCTCGACGGTAGCGCAGCCCACGTAGCCCATGGTGGCGCGCAGGCCGCCCATCAGCTGGTGGATGATGCCGCCCACCGGGCCGCGGTACGGCACGCGGCCTTCGATGCCTTCCGGCACCAGCTTGTCGGCGGTGGCGGCGTCCTGGAAGTAGCGGTCCTTGGACCCCTTCTCCATCGCGGCCAGCGAGCCCATGCCGCGGTAGCTCTTGTACGAACGGCCCTGGAACAGCTCGGTTTCGCCCGGCGATTCCTCGGTACCGGCCAGCAGGCCACCAATCATGATGGTGGAGGCACCGGCGGCCAGCGCCTTGCCGATGTCGCCGGAGTAGCGGATGCCACCGTCGGCGATCAGCGGGATGCGGTCCTGCAGCGCTTCGGCCACCAGGTCGATCGCGGTGATCTGCGGCACGCCCACGCCGGCCACGACGCGCGTGGTGCAGATCGAGCCCGGGCCGATGCCGACCTTCACTGCGTCCGCGCCGCTGTCCAGCAGCGCCAGCGCGGCCTCACCGGTGCAGATGTTGCCGCCGATGACCTGCACGTTCGGGAAGTTCTTCTTGACCCAGCTGACGCGGTCCAGCACGCCCTGCGAATGGCCGTGCGCGGTATCGACCACGATCACGTCCACGCCGGCAGCGACCAGCGCTTCCACGCGGCGATCGGTATCGCCGCCCACGCCGACGGCGGCGCCGACCAGCAGGCGGGTGGCGATGTCCTTGGCAGCGTTCGGGAAGTCGGTGTTCTTCTGGATGTCCTTGACGGTGATCAGGCCACGCAGGGCGAAATCATCGTTGACCACCAGCACCTTTTCGATGCGGTTGCGGTGCAGCAGCTGCAGCACTTCATCAGACGCGGCGCCTTCCTTGACCGTGATCAGGCGATCCTTCTTGGTCATGATGTGGCGGACCGGATCGTCCAGCTCGGTCTCGAAGCGCATGTCGCGATGGGTCACGATGCCGGCCAGCAGGCCGTCGCTGCCCACCACCGGCACGCCGGAGATGTTGTGCGCCTGGGTCAGGGCCAGCACGTCGCGGATGGTGGTTTCCGGGCCGACGGTGATCGGGTCGCGGATGACACCGGCCTCGAACTTCTTGACCTTGGCCACTTCGGCGGCCTGCTGCTCCACGCTCAGGTTCTTGTGGATGATGCCCATGCCGCCCAGCTGTGCCATGGCGATGGCCAGGCGCGCTTCGGTGACGGTGTCCATGGCTGCGGACAGGATCGGAAGCTTGAGCTTCAGGTCGCGTGTCAACCGCGTTTCGAGGTTGACGTCCTTGGGCAGGATGGTCGAATGAGCGGGGACGAGCGAGACGTCGTCGTAGGTGAGAGCTTCAGCCTGGATGCGCAGCATCGGCATACCCGAGATGTGGGGAAGCGCGACATTTTACCCTGTTTTGGCGGCCTGTGGCAGGGGGTAGATGCGACGCAGTGTCGCGCGGGCGAAGATCTGTTCAGGACGTCCGGGTCACTGCCCTTGGCGGGTGAGGACCACCGCCCTTGGTGGGTGCGGACCGTTGGTCCGCACTATCCCTCAGACACCTGTACCCCAGCAGGAATCCCGCCCCTCTGGCACTGTACCGGCCAGCAGCCGGCACTACCGTCAGACCCCGGCTTCCGCCGCTTCCAACGTGTTCTGCATCAACGTGGCCACGGTCATCGGGCCCACGCCGCCCGGCACCGGGGTAATCCAGCTCGCCCGCTGCGCTGCGGCCTCAAACCCGACATCACCCACCAACCGGCCGTCGTCCAAGCGGTTGATGCCCACGTCGATCACCACTGCACCCGGCTTCACCCACTCGCCCGGCACGATGCCCGGACGACCCACCGCCACCACCAGGATGTCGGCGTTGCGCACGGCCTGTTCCAGCACGTCCTTGGGGGTGAACTTGTGGCAGCTGGTGACGGTGCAGCCGGCAATCAGCAGCTCCAGGCCCATCGGCCGGCCAACGTGGTTGCTGACGCCGACGATGGTGGCGTTGCGGCCACGCACCGGCTGGTCGGTGTGGCCCAGCAGCGTGGTGATGCCGCGCGGGGTGCACGGGCGCAGGCCGAATTCACGCAGGGCCAGGTGGCCGACGTTTTCCGGATGGAAGCCGTCCACGTCCTTACGCGGGTCGATGCGCTGGATCAGCCGGCGTGCATCGGGAATGCCCGGCAGCGGCAGCTGGATCAGGATGCCGTTGATCTTCGGGTCGGCGTTGAGCTGGTCGATCAGGTCGAGCAGCTCGGCCTCGGTGGTGCCGGCCGGCAGATCGTAGTCATAGGCTTCGATGCCGACCTTCTCGGCGGCGCGGCGCTTGTTGCGCACGTACACGGTCGAGGCCGGGTCGCCACCCACCAGCACCACGGCCAGGCCCGGGCGGCTGCCACCGGCGGCAACACGGGCATCCACCCGCACCTTCAGGCTGTCGAGCAGGTCCTCGGCGATACGGCGGCCATCGAGGATGCGGGCAGGAAGCTGGGAGGCGGAGTCGGTCATCGGGGGCTGGCGTGGGGCGGCGGGGACGCTATTGTCCCCGATTCACGCCCCCTCGCCCACCGGGAATGCTGGCCGCCGCCGCTTCGGTAGTGCCGGCCGCTGGCCGGCAACCTCGCAACGCTCCCTGCGCTCATGACGCTGCCAGCCAGCGGCCGG